>CAZCCN010000021.1:0-16365 GCA_964497085.1 uncultured Ferruginibacter sp. | reverse complement strand
AGAATTTTCCAGAACCTTATTGCACTTGGCGAATGGTCAGGAAAGTCAGCTGCGGTATGCTATCACGCATCGGCAAACCCAACAGCTTTTTACCTTATTACAGCAGGTTACCAAAGAAGAAGATTCGTCGACAGGCGAAACCATCTTGTACGGGAAAATAACAGTTCTTCAAAAAAATGATCGCCATACACACGTGCACAACATGAAACAACCGATGCCAATATCCCCAACGCTTCCCAAAGAACTGTTATGCAGGGCCTATTTCGAAGAACTAGGTCTGGCGGTGATGAAAGTAGACAGAAAAGAAAATATTTTATGGGTGAACAATACGTTTGCTCAATTGACCGGCTATACCTCAGAAGAATTGATTGGTCAAAATGCGATACAGCTTTTCTTAAATTCTCCGGTTGAATCAAAAAAAATGCTCCACTTAGATAAAGATCGAAACAATCAAAAGTATTCGGTATATGAAGTGAAGATGAAGAAAAAAGACGGAACGCTGATGGATGTAATCATCAACGGGGCACCTGTTAAAGACAACAAGGGTCATGTGATTGGTACCATTGGGCTTCACTGGGACATTACCAATATCCGTCGGCTCAATACATTAATTGAACAGGAAAAGCTTACGATGCAACAAGCTGCATTTCAAGCATTGGTAGATGCAGAGCGACTGAAAAGTGAGCGATTGGGTTTTGAGCTCCGAGACAAAGTGGGCCATTTGCTTACCTATATATCATTGCAACTTCAAAAAAACATGACATCCACACCAGCGCATCCTCCAGCATTAGAAGATCTTTCGCTGCAAGTGAAAGAAGCCTTGTTGCAGGTGGAAAGCATTGCCCAGCAATTGACACCTGCGGGGCTACAGGTACTCGGATTGAAAGAGTCAATCATTGAATTGACCAATCAATTGATCGACCCCGATCAGACGGTTTGTTTAATGGATTGCCCGACTGACAGTCTAGCAGGTATTGAATTGCATGCCCAGCGAACCATTTATGTGATTATAGAAGCCTTGCTGCGAAATGCCGCACAGCACGCAAAGGCCAGTGTCATCAAAATTCAATTCAATCGCTCGTCCGATACATTGCTAATCACCTATTCTGATAATGGAATGGGTTTTGATCAACAGCGAGCATCATCGGGTAAAGGCCTGCAGCAGATCAATCAAAGTGTGATGATGTATGAAGGCAAGTTACACTTAGATGCAGCTCCGCAAAAAGGTACCCAATGCACCATTTCATTTCCTTTGGCCAAACTCATTCAAGAACAGGGGTAAGTACAAAAAAGCCGCTTTGATAAGCGGCTTTTACATGTATCTTATGATTGGATCACGTTATGCATTTTTGCTGACCGGCAGTCCGTTCCAGATTTTCTTTCCCTGCAGGCGACGAATCAAATACATCAAGCCTACAAAAAGAAAGAAGAAAGGTCCGGTAAAACCAAACAGGGCTACATATTTGGTGCCATAAAACTGTTCCATCGGTCTTCTCAGTCTTTCTGCAATCAAGTACATACTGGGTACCATCACGAGAGTCAAAAAGAAAGCGAAGATCAGCCCGAAAATGATGGTCCAGCTCAGCGGACCCCAGAATACCACACTGTCTCCACCAAAGAAAATATGCGGATTCAGGTGTTGAAACAGGGATACAAAATCAATGTTGAAGCCAACTGCGAGGGGAAGCAATCCGAGCATGGTGGCGACAGCCGTCAACATCACTGGTATGATCCTGATTTTACCGGCTTGGATGGCAGCTTCTTTTGTTTTCATACCCCTTCCCCTCAATTCATCTGTGAATTCGATCAGCAAGATGCCGTTTTTAATCACAATACCCGCCAATCCAATGACGCCCACACCCAACATAATGCTTGCAATGGTCATGCCTGTGATGGCATAGCCCAGCAATACGCCGATAATCGAAAAGAAGATTTCAGTCAATACAATAAAGGGTTTGCTGAGTGAATTGAACTGCAATACCAAAATCAGGAAAATCATACCAAGTGCAATGGCCAATGCCTTGCCCAAGAAGCTGTTTGTCTCTGCTTCCTGTTCGCCTTGTCCGGTTTGCCGAATGGTGACATCGGCCGGTATGCGGGTGATCGATTTGAAATCATCAATCTTCGCTCCCAGCTCTTGATTGACCTTAGCTGTCATGGACGGATCGAGCACATTCGATTGCAACTGAATGGTTCTTTTTACATTCTTACGAAGGATGGCACCCGATGTGTTGGTGTAATCCACCGTAGCGACCGCACTGACTGGCACAGACTTGATGCGCATGGTGCCCATGTCCATAAAAGTGATGCGCATGTTCATAAGGTCGGTGATATTGTTGCGCAACAGTTCGTTGTAGCGCAATTGAATTTTGTATTCATCTTCTCCATCTTTCAATTTGCTCACTTCTTTTCCAAACACAGCTGTGCGTATTTCCATTCCAATTTGTCCGGTGCTCAATCCTTCTGCCATGGCTTTTTCCCGATCAACCTTGATCGTGATTTCAGGACTGGACAAGTCAACATCCATTTTTAAATTTTCCACGCCATACACCTGGTTGGTGTCCAGGTAGTTGGACAGTTTGCTGGCGACATCAGCAATTTCTTCAAAACGGTCTCCAGTAATTTCGATGTTTACCGGCGGATCGGTAGGAGGACCCCCATCTTCTTTGGTTACTTGTATGCTGGCGCCAGGTATGCCGCCCAAATTATTACGAATGGCATCTAAGTAGGGTTTGGTGGCTTTGCCATGTCTTTTTTCAAATTCAACAAAAGAAACCTGAATGCGTCCAAGATTGGGCTGTATGCTTCTGTTGTTGTCTCTGGGATTGTTGGCACTGTTGGCCACATTGGCAATAATGCTTTCTACGATACTGCCTTCGGTGCCGGGCTTTTCATTTTCCAGCACTTTGTATACGCGCTGTTCAAGTACATGGGTGATGCTGTCCGTTTTTGTAACACTGGTACCGGGAGGCATTTTCAGGTACACATAAATAAAATTTGGATCCCCACTCGGAAAAAAAGTGGCATCATTGCCTCTTGCCATTAACAACAAAATCGATAAAGGAAACAATACAAACAAGGAGGTCAGTGCCCAGATTGGCCTTTTGCCTTGTAAGATCCATCGAAGCAATGTTTCGTATCGATTCATCAAATTGGGCAACACCTTGTTTTGAAAAGAATGAATGATGCCGGTAAACACATATCTGTTCAGCACCATGAGTAGCATCATACAAAGTATGAAGTTGGCAAATCCGTGCACGCCCAATAGATGCAACATCACGGCCATGACAATAGCAGCTGCAAACCACCATTTTTTAAACAGGGCGTTCTTGGGTTCTTTTTCTTCGTGCACATCGGGCTTCATGAAACTAACAGCAAACACCGGATTGAAGATAAACGCCACAACCAAAGAGGCTGCCAAAGTGAGTATCAGCATCGTGGGCAGGTAAATCATAAATTTCCCAATGATACCTTTCCAGAACAGCAAAGGGAAAAACGGCGCAAGGGTGGTGGCGGTACCTGCCAATACTGGAATAAATACCTCTCCAGCCGCTTCCTTGGCGCTTTTTACAATGGGCACTTTTCCGTTGTTGTAAATGCGGTGCGTGTTTTCGATGACCACAATGGCATCATCCACAATAATGCCCAATCCAAAGAGCAAGGCAAACAGTACAATAAAGTTCAGGGTCACGGGTGTGCCAACAATGGCATCCGCCACCGGTAAAAACATAAAGGCAACGAACACGCTCAAGGGCACACTCAGGGCAACAAAAAAGGCATTGGTGACACCCATGAAAAACATCAGGATCACCATGACCAGAATAAAGCCGATGATGATGGTGTTCACCAAATCGTTAAAAGAAGTAGCGGTGGCTTTGCTTTGGTCGCCCGTGATGACGAGTTTTAAATCTTTGGGCAATTCCTCGTTAGTTTTCATGGCCGCCGCTATATTTTTTATTTTTTCAGCGGCATTAATCAAATTTTCGCCGGCTCTTTTTACAATGTTCAGCGTAATGACATTTTTTCCATCCAAGCGGGCGTAACTTTCTTTTTCTTTAACCGTATCTTTTAAAGTAGCAATATCACGTAAGTACAAAGCCGGGCCTTGCGAACTACTTTTAACAATGATGTTGTTCAGGTCGTTTACAGAAGAAAATTGACCCCTTACTTTGAGGGTCCGCTTCATATCGCCCACTTCAATCAACCCGCCTGTGATGTCATTGTTTTCTCTGGCAATCGCATTTTCAATGTCCATGAAGCTGATTCGTGCCGCCTGCATTTTGTATGGATCCACATTCACTTGAATCTCTCTTTCGGGCGCACCCACAATTTCTGCACGGGTGATTTCGGGCAATTCTTCAAAACGGTCTTGCAGTTTTTCGGCATAAACTTTCAATTTCACCGGATCGTAATCGCCGCTTACATTCACAAACATGATGGGCATTTCACTAAAGGCAAACTCTTGCACATTGGGTTGCGAAGTAAGGTTATTGGGCAAATCTGTTTTTGCCTTATCGATGGCATCCTTCACTTTTGTTTTCGCCAATTCTGTTTTCACATCGGTATCAAACTCCACAATGATTAAACTGTAATCAGTTTGAGAAGTACTGGTGATTTTTTTCACCTTGGCTCCGCTGATACCTTTCAATTGTTTTTCGATGGGCCGGGTAACCAGGTTTTCGATGTCTTTGGGCGAATTGCCTACATATACTGTGGTCACGCTGATGGTGGGCACCACGATGTCTGGAAATTGCTCCTTGGGCAACGTCTGGAATTTGTACAATCCAAACAAGGAAATCAGGATCGCAATGATGTACGTTGCCGTTCGGTTGTCCACCGCCCAACTGGTCGGTTTAAATTCTTTTAATTTGTCTTTGATGCCTTGCATACAATCTATTTAGGAGTGATCACGATGTTCTTTGTAATGGATATTAAAGGGTGGTACTGATCAGTGCACCATCATATAAATTCTGGTAGCCTTCTGTAATCAGTTGCTCACCTGCCGACAAGCCTGCTTTGATTTCAGCAGCGTCACCATAAATTTCACCCACAGTAATTATTTTTTTTCTGGATACAGATTTTCCGTTTTTCAATTTCTCCCATACAAATACGTATTTGTTTTTTTCATCGCTCTGAATGGCATTGACCGGAATCACAATAGCCTGTTTCGCTGTATAATCCATGATCTTCATCACCGCTGTTTGGTTGGGTTTCAACAACGGACTGGTCGGAATGGCCGCTTCGGCTATGAAGCCCCTGGATATAGGATCAATCGATTGGCTGATCAGCTGAATGCTGGTGTTGATGGATTGATCGATGTCTGTAATGTTCACCACCACTTTTGTTCCTTTTTGGATTCTGCCGATATAATTCTCTGGAATACTCGCCACTGCTTTCAATTTGCTCGTGTTGACAATTTTAATTTGCCCCATGCCCGTAAACATTTCACCCACCCGTACATTAACTATGTCGGCTACGCCCGTCACGTCGCTGTATACATTCGTGGTGTTTTGTTGTTCAATGGCCACTTTCACTTGTTCGCCTACTGATTTCAATTGATCTTCCAAACCTTTCACGTTGGTTTTGGCGCTTAACAATTGCACTTCGGTACCAATGCCTTTTTCCCACAGATTCTTTTGACGGTCATAAATGCTCCTCGCATAGGCAAGCTGGGTTTTGATGCCTTCCTGTTGTTGTTTCACGGCGGCTACCGATTGGCGTTGAATGGCATCATCTAATTTCAACAGCAATTGCCCCTTTTGTACCCGATCACCTTCTTTCACATACACGGCTTTCACCTGACCACCCATTCCTCTGGGGCTGATATAAGAGATGTTTTCTGCATCAATTTTTCCCCTGAGGTCGATGTAATGCGTAAAGTCCTGAATGGCTACGGGGCTTACGGCCACCAGCTTTATTTTGGCTTGATCAGCACTGCTGCTGTCCAACTTTTCCAACTCCTGTTGCAGCTTTTTGATGGCAGCTTCGGTGTTGCTTTTTTCAATTTTCAATTTTTCAATGGCTGCCTTTTTTTCGTTGATGGCAGTCAGTTTGTTGTCTGTTTGAGAGCCGCATGCTACCAGGAATACTGAACAAACAATAACAGCTGCTGCTTGATGGATATATTTCATATTGAAGAGGGTTTGAGTATTAGAAAGATAATTTTCCGGTTGCCTTTAAAAAATCGATTTTAGCGATGATGGCGTCATACAATGCGCCGTAATAATTGTTTTGTGCCACTTTTAATTCGGTTTGAGCATTGTATATTTCTTGGTTGCTGCCCAATCCTTGTTCATACTTGAGTTTGGTGGTGTTGTATACTTTTTCGGCCAGCTCCATATTTTTCACCTGGTTGTCGATGGTGAGTAGCGAAGCGCTTAATTTGAGGGTAGCCTGAGACACTTCGTAATCGATAGAGGCTTTTAGGTTTTCTATGCTGTTGTTGGTTTTTTGCAGCTCGAGTTTCGCTTTTTCTATTCTTGATTTTTTTGCAAAGCCATCAAAAATGGGCATCGATACTTTTACGCCTATCAATGAGCTGGTAAACCAGGGTCCGTGCTGAAAAACATCAAACTGGTTCCGCTGTGCGTTTTTATAGTAATTGCCATATGCGGCAATACTCGGAAGATAACTGAGCTGGTAACGCTGCACATTGTATTTGCCAAGTTTTTTTGCGGTCAGCAGCATTTGAAATTCTTTCCGATCGCTGTACTGGTATTTGTCTGTCAGCACATCTTCTTTGATCATGGCAGGTGTGATGGAATCAGTGAGTACCAGGTTTTCTTGCTGGGGCATGTTGAGCAAGAATTTCAATCCGGCATTTCCGGCCGCCAGTGCATTTTGTATTTTGATTTTTTCTGTCTGCAGGTTGTTTAATTGAACATTTACTTTGTCTACATCTAATTTTTCCGCAAAACCATTTTTGTATATCTCTCGGGTGTCTGCCAACAATTTTTCAAATCGCTGGATGTTGGCTTCAATGCTCGACAATTGTTTCTCACCCACGACCAGTTGATAGTATATTTTCAGCACATTCACTTTGATCATTTCCTTTGTCACCTCCAGTTGTTGTTGACTGAATTGCAGGGTAGAACGCCTGGCCTGCAATCCGATAAATACTTGCCCATCGAACAAGAGTTGAGAAATATCCACGCCAGCATTTGCGTTGTAACTCGTTCCGAACCTTGCCTGAACGTAGCCAAAATCGGCGGGTGCTATAATCGGGTTGCCATTGCCGTCCAATACCCCTTCTTGTTCCAGCACCCCATAGGTGGCTTGTGCGATGAAGTTGGGAAAGCTTTGTACAGCAATGTTTGGAAAGTGGTTCACCGATCCGCTTGCCGAAATCCTGGGCAATGCTGCGGCAATTACTTCTTTGTTGACTTGTTTTTGAATGTTTACATCCAGCATGGCATTGCGTACTTGAACCGCATGCTTCATGGCGTATGCCACTGCTTGTGCGGCGGACAGTTGCTGGGTTGGCTGATTTTGTCCATTGCTACTCCAGTAGCAGAGGGTCAACAGCGTGAGTACAATTGTTTTTTTCATGAAATGTGTTTTTCTACGTCTTGTTATTGGCTTCTTTGTTCTTTGTATTTCTCAATCAATTTGTATCCTTTGGGGGTGACCACGCCAAACAAGAAATGTAAAGCGAGTTCATTTTGAATGGCCGCAATGGACGCTTTCACTTTTGTGTGGTACTCCGGATTAAAAGGGATGATGATGGACTCAACCCTGAATCGGGCAATGGCTTCTTGATGGATATCGGATCGGTAGAGCTCCTCTTGAATGCCCCGTTGGATGTTTTCTTTGATGATTCCGTACAAATAATCATTTTTATGCTGTAAAAAAATCTGATAGGCAGCAGGATAATATTTGTGCATGTCAAACAGCAATGAGGGATTCATGGAGTGAAACATTTCGAGCATCATGTCCATGGCCAAAAAGATTTCATGAATGGCATCGGAGGCGCGGCTTCTGTCGGCATTGCAGGTTGCCTGGTTCTGTTGAATGATGGATTGAACCACCGCATTGACCAATTCATCTTTGTCCTGATAGCACTGGTAAATCGTTTTCTTACTGATACCCAAGTGATGGGCAATGTCATCCATGCTGACACTCTTGAGGCCATATTGCATGAACAGCTTATGGGCCTGTTCTTTGATTCGGAAGGCTTGTTCGGGTAATTGGTTCATAAAAGGGAGGCAAAACTACGGAAACTTTTAACGGTACCAAAGTTTCCTTGCATTTTTTTGACCAACGGTCATCATGCGCAAGCAAAACCTGCATTCAACTACCTTTGTGGCAAATTGATTACCATGGACCGACAATTTCACTTCAAGAAGCTATTGCAGTATTTTCTACAGGGGCTCCTAATCCTGGCGCCTATTTTCATCACTTTCTACGCTTTTTTCTGGGTGGTGTCAAGTATTGACAGTCTGTTACCCTTGTTTACTTATACGGATACCAAGGGAATGGTTCATGTTCGGAATTATGGCCTCGGTTTTGTCATCATCATTGTTTTTACGATGCTCTTGGGTTATTTCAGCTCTTTTTTCATCACCAATCGGATCATTCACTTTTTTGACAAGCTGATGCAAAAAATGCCCGGCATCAAACACATCTATTCAACCACGCGCGACTTTTTTGAAGCTTTCGCGGGAGACAACAAGAAATTCACCCGCAATGTCCTAGCCAATGTCGACGACAACGATGTGTGGCGCGTGGGTTTCATCACCAGAGACGACATGACCGAATTTGGTTTAAAAGATTATGTGTCGGTATATGTTCCCATGGCCTATTCAGTAGCCGGCAACGTTTACATCATACCCAAATCGAGGGTGAAAGACATTACCTTTATCAGCAGTGCTCAAACCATGAAATTTGCAGTGAGTGGCGGAGTTACCCATATTGATGAGGTGGAAGAATCTCCCTCTGCGTAATCATCACAACTTTTTTGACACAAAAAACATTTTTTCAAAAGAAAATACACGTTGGGTGGTTTCTTTTGAATCGTAGCTTGCTGCATTCATTGATTGCAGCATGAAGAAGAAATTCTATTCCGCATTTTTATTTCTGTCACTCGGTTGCGCTTTGCCAAAAGCGTATTGCTGGGGATTTTACGGGCATCAACAACTCAATCGCATCGCTGTTTTTTTGTTGCCGCCACCCATGCTGCTGCTATTCAAGCCACACATTGATTTTTTATCCGACCATGCAGTTGATCCCGACAAAAGAAGATACGCTATTCCGGAAGAAGCCCCAAGGCATTATATCGATATGGATCATTATGGCAAATATCCCTTTACCCAGTTGCCGCATCGATGGAAAGAGGCCGTAGACAAATACACCGAGGACACTTTGCAAGCGCATGGAATTGTTCCCTGGCACATTCAAACCATGCTGCATCGCCTCACCGAAGCGTTCAGAAAAAAAGATTTTTCATCCATTATGAAAAATGCAGCGGAGCTGGGTCACTATATCGGAGATGCGCATGTGCCCCTGCATACCAGCAGCAACCACAATGGCCAATTCACCAACCAGCGGGGCATTCATGGTTTTTGGGAAAGCCGCGTGCCTGAACTGCTGGCAGAAAAAGAATTTGATTTTTACATTGGAAAGGCGGTCTATGTTTCGCAGCCGGATGTTTTCATCTGGCGCCGGATTCTGGAAAGCGCACAGGCCGTGGACAGCTTGTTATCATTGGAAAAAAAACTGACAGCCCAATTCGCGCCGGATAAAAAATTTGCATTTGAAGAAAGAAACGGACAGCTCGTCCGTCAATATTCAAGTGCCTTTACCATAGCCTATGATCGTGCGCTGAATGGCATGATAGAAAGAAGAATGCGACAGGCTATTTTTGCCATTGCTTCTTTTTGGTTTACCGCCTGGATGGATGCGGGCCAGCCAGATTTACAGACGATGGCCAATCAAACGTTTTCTCTGGATGACCTTCAGCGTTTTGAATCCTTGCAAAATGCCTGGAATGCAGGCGGACAGATGTTGGGAAGAGAGGAATAAGCCATTGAAACATCTTTGCTTGTTATCGAAGAACGAGGCCCTGACCAATATTTTATTTTGTACCTTTGCGCTCTAAGTTTTTTTAATGCAATCAGCCGATTCGTACATCCATAATTTTAATGCAGGCCCTTCTGTTTTACCCAAAGAAGTGATTGAACAAGCTGCGGAAGCGGTAAAAGAATTCAACCATACGGGTCTCTCCCTTTTAGAATATGGCCATCGAACTCCTGCCTTTACCGCGGTGATGGAAGAGGCGAGGGCACTGGTGAAAGAACTGATGCAGCTCGACGACGCCCACCAGGTGTTGTTTTTGCATGGCGGGGCTTCCACACAATTCATGCAGGTTCCCATGAACTTGCTCGATCCAAAAGAGACCGCCGCGTATGCCGATACCGGCGTGTGGAGTAGCAAGGCCATCAAGGAGGCAAAATTGTTTGGTAAAGTAGACGTGGTTTGCTCTTCCAAAGAGAAAAATTATCGCTGTATACCCAATGATTTTGCAGTACCCAATGATGCCAAATATTTTCACATCACCACCAACAACACCATTTACGGGACGCAATGGCCTTCCATTCCCCGTCCCAGCAATGTGTTGGTGGCAGACATGAGCAGTGACATCATGAGTCGAATACTCGATTTCAATGCTTTTGACCTGATCTATGCAGGCGCCCAAAAAAACCTGGGTCCTGCCGGCGTGAACTTGCTGGTGGTCAACGAAAATATTTTAGGGAAGGTGAAAAGACCGATTCCCACCATGATGGATTACCGCAACCATATCCAGGAAGGCAGCATGTTGAACACCCCTCCGGTATTTGCCGTTTATGTTTGCCTGTTGACCCTTCGATGGTTGAAAAAAATGGGCGGTGTGGCTGCCATGGAAAAACTGAACAACGAAAAAGCGGCTTTGTTGTACAGTGAAATTGATGCCAATGAACTGTTTGCCACCCAGGTGGAGGTGCGGGACCGCAGCAAGATGAATGTTTGTTTTACGATGCAAGACCCGGCTTTGGAAAAGGCATTTTTAGACTATGCCCAGTCCAATGGCATTGTCGGCATCAAAGGGCATCGGCTTTCTGGTGGTTTCCGGGCTTCTTTGTACAATGCCCTGCCCATCAGCAGTGTGCAGGTATTGGTTGAAGTCATGCGTCGATTCAAACAATCGATTGCCTAAATTGTATTGTATATAGGTCAGCTACAGCTGAACCCCTATTTTTGTTAAGTATATTAAAAAAACAGAATGGTAACCATTTCTCCTTTTAAAGCCTTGCGACCCGAAGCGCAGTTTGCCAAACAAGTTGCTTCCAGGCCATACGATGTGCTCAGCAGCAAAGAAGCAAGGGTAGAGGCCCAAGGCAATCCCAATTCTTTTTTACACATCACCAAAAGTGAAATTGATTTACCCGAATCCACAGATATTCATTCACAATTGGTGTATGATACAGCCAAAGAAAACCTGCAGGCGTTTATCAGCAGGAATGTTGTATTCATCGAAAGCAAGCCTTGTTATTATATCTATCGATTGGTGATGAATGGTAAAAGCCAAACAGGATTGGTGTGCGGCAGTTCGGTCAACGATTATGAAAACGGACTCATCAAGAAGCATGAATTCACCCGACCCGAAAAAGAATTGGACAGAATCAATCACATCAAAACAACCGGTGCGCAAACCGGCAATGTGTTTCTGGCGTATAAAAATGTGGCCGAAATCGACGCATTGATTGGAAAGTGGACAACTGAAAAGAATCCGCAGTACGATTTTGTGGCTGATGACGATATACAGCACAGCATCTGGATTGTGAACGACGATACCGTCATCGAACAAATCACTATATTGTTCAATACCCAAGTGCCTTGCACCTACATAGCAGATGGTCACCACCGCGCTGCTTCGGCTGCCAAAGTAAGGGCTGCCTTGGGCACAGAAGCCACCGAAGCTGCTGATTATTTTCTGACCACTTTGTTTCCGTCGAATCAATTGTACATCATGGATTACAACCGGGTGATCAAAGACCTTGGTCGCCATACGGCGGATTCGTTTGTACAATTGCTGGAAGAAAAATTTACTGTGAGCAAAGCAGACAAAGCCGTTCGGCCCGAATCCTTGCATCAATTCGGATTGTACCTCAATCACCAATGGTATAAGTTGGTATCTAAGCCTGGCACCTATACAGAAGATCCGATTGGTATTTTGGACATCAGCATTCTTCAGCAAAACGTACTGGAGCCCTTGTTGGACATCAAAGACCAGCGCACCGATAAAAGAATTGATTTTGTGGGCGGTATTCGTGGGCTGGAGGAATTGGAGAAAAGAGTGGACAGCGGAGAGATGGCTTTGGCCATCAGCCTGTATCCGGTGAGCATTCAACAGCTGTTCGACATTGCGGACAGCGGCAATGTGATGCCACCCAAAAGCACCTGGTTTGAGCCCAAGTTAAGGGATGGCTTATTGACCCATCTGATTCATTAATGGATTCATGCTGATCGCTTCACCGATCGGTTACATACAAGATGAAAAAACTAATTGTTTGTATTGTTGCCGGATGTTATTCCTGGGTTGCCCAATCGCAATCAGTGGAATCATTTCATCAATCGGCGAATGCCTTTCTGCTCAAAGCAGATTACCCCAATGCATTGATGGTGATCAACAATGGGCTGCAAAGCTATCCGGGTCATGCATTGCTCAACACAGACCTGGCCCAGTATTATTATTTGCAAAACGATTATCCCAAAGCCTATTCCATCATCAACGCAGCCCTTGCAACAGATTCGGCCGGTGACCAGTCGTATCAAATTGCGGGTAACATTTACAAAGCCCTAAACAAGGCATCTGAATGCGAAACCTTGTTTGCGAATGCACTGGGCAAGTTTCCTTCGAGTGGCCCCTTGTATAACGAGATGGGATCATTGTTATCGGATCAGAAAAAAAATGGCGCCATTGTCTATTGGGAAAAAGGAATCGAAACAGACCCTTCTTTTCCTATGAATTATTACCAGGCCTCCCGGTATTATTATTCAACGGGCGCTTTTGCCTGGACCATCCTATATGGTGAGATTTTTGTCAACATGGATCCACGCAACACCAAAACGCCTGAGATCAAAGACATGATGTTGCAGAGCTATAAAACATTATTTGTTCAGCTTTCCGCAGATAAAATTGCCCAGGAATCCAATCCCTTTCTAAAAAAATATTATACCATCCTCTATCAGCAAAGAGAGCCGGCCTTGCTAGGCGTTACCACGGCGGCATTGACGATGGTTCGTACCCGTTTTGCACTTCAATGGCAACAACTCAATGCCGATAGCTTGTCTTTTCATCTTTTTGATTATCACCAACAATTATTAAGAGAAGGTTTGTTTGAGGCGTACAATCAATGGATGTTCGGGGCTGCGGAAAACCTGATAAATTTCCAAGCTTGGGCACAAAACCACCCAACCCAGTACGATGCGTTTGTCAAGTACCACAAAACCTTCCTGTTCAAGATGCCCAAGGGGCAATACCATCATCCCTGATTGTCAAAACTTTTCAATAGTAGCCATCCGATGTGTTAGGGATGGCTTTTTTATTTAACTTAGTCACAGCTTGACGACATCATAATTCATTTCCGATGAACGAACAATCCAGAATATTCGATTTTTTATACGAACAACTCCATCATTTTCCCAAAACGGATATGATGGCTGCCAAAGAAAACGGCCAATGGGTATCATACAGCACACAAACAGTGGCGACCATGGTACAGGAGCTGAGTGCTGGGCTATTGCGTTTGGGTATTGGCGGTAAGCAAGTGTCGGTGGAACAACAGGACAAGGTGGCGATCATTTCGCGCAATCGACCAGAATGGCTCATGCTGGACATGGCTTGTCAGCAGATTGGGGTCATCCTTTGTCCCATTTATCCCACCACCAATGTGAATGAGATTGAGTTCATTTTCAATGATGCAGCCATTCAATATTTTTTTGTCAGCGGACAGGAGATTTTTGAAAAGATACAATCGGTTCATGCAAAGATTCCTACTTTGAAGGCCATTTATAGTTTTGATCCTTTGCCAGGTGCATTGTATTGGAAAGAATTGGTTGCCGAGAATCTTTCTGATTGGTTGCCTAAAGTAGATGCCATCAAACAAACCATTCAAGCCGGACAGTGCGCCACCATTATTTATACATCCGGTACCACCGGAACGCCCAAGGGGGTGATGCTCAGCCATCGCAACATGGTCAGCAACGTGATGAATGCAACCCAAACCTTTCCCTTTCCGGTAAACAGAACTGGCAAAGCCCTGAGTTTTCTGCCGCTGAACCATATTTTCGAAAAAGTGGCGTCTTATATTTATATCTCTACAGGCATTTCTATTTATTATGCAGAAAACCTCGACACGATTGGAGACAACCTAAAAGAGATCAAGCCCAATTTGTTCACCACCGTTCCCCGCTTGCTCGAAAAGGTATATGAAAAAATCATGCTTAAGGGCGCAGAACTCACCGGCATCAAGAAAAAATTATTTTTCTGGGCGGTGTCACTGGCTGAAGAATACGACAACATCCAGCGCAAAGGCATCTTGTACAATATTCAATTGTCGCTTGCCAATAAAATTATTTTTACTAAATGGAGAGAGGCCTTGGGGGGCAACCTAGAATGCATCATCACGGGCGGTGCCGCATGTCAGCCCAAGCTGATTCGCATTTTTACCGCAGCAGGGATTCCGATTTATGAAGGATACGGGCCAACCGAAAACAGCCCAGTCATCAGCGTGAACTGTCGTAAAAAAGGCGGCACCAAATTCGGTACCGTTGGATTGGTCATCGATGGACAAGAAGTAAAGCTGGAACCAGACGGTGAAATTTGTGTCAAAGGACCCAGTGTGATGATGGGCTATTACAAAAGGCCCGACCTCACCGCCGAAACCATCATCGATGGCTGGTTGCACACCGGAGATATTGGTGTCTTTGAAGATGGCAAATACTTGAAAATTACGGATCGTAAAAAAGAGCTATTCAAAACCAGCGGGGGTAAATATGTGGCGCCTCAGGCCATCGAAAATAAATTAAAGGAATCGCCTTTTGTAGAGCAGGTGATGGTGGTAGGGGCCGATCAGAAATTTGTGGGCGCCCTCATTGTGCCTTCTATGCCTAATTTAAAAGAGTGGATGCGTTTAAAGCAGATTCCTTTCACAACCCATGAAGACGTGGTGAACCATCCGAAAATACTTGAATTGTACAAAGAACTAATAGAGTCCTTTAATACTTTCTTCAATCATGTGGAACAAATCAAGAAATTTGAATTGCTACCACACGAGTGGAGCATTGAAACTGGTGAAATGACGCCTAAGCTGAGCATGAAACGAAAAGTGATCATGGAAAAGTATAAAACGGCGATTGATCGAATTTATCAGTAAAGACCATTTCTATATCTGCCATTTTCATCGATTAGCCAATCAATGGCTCACTGAATATTGCTTAAAATATTAATCGCTTGTCAGAAAAATTTGTGGCCCTAACAGGAATGAGTTCGAACTTTTGGGAGGATGTGGAGAGCTTGGTAAATCTTTAGCCAAAGCACACTGATTAACCCGCAATATTTACCCCGGCATACATGGTCTATTTATGAAAATGTTTTATGTTTGAGTTGGATAGGTGAGATTTCTTTCGAAGATAGGGGAGTCAGCTGAAATGCTAAATAAAATCAGTTTTTATTAAGTAAAGAAAAAAATATGTCATACGAATTAATAATGATTCTTTTATGTTTAATCTTATGGGTTTACTTTGATTTCAAAAGTAATAAGCTAAAAGATAAATCACATCAATATTTAATTAAATATTTAAGTCAGCCTAATGATGCAACCAGTAGATCAGAATTCATGGATCAACTAAGTGAACAATTTAATAAGGAGGTTATAGCTATCTACCAAAAAGAAGTTGACGATTTGACTAACGAAGAACTACTCGACTTGTTTTCAAAAATATATACGCAAAAAAGCAGAGCTGCACTCGAAAATCGGAACTTTCATAAAAATTCACTTACTATTATCTATTACAATCTCTTTTTAAAAATAGTTAAAAGAGAAATTATGAACGAGAATGAAATAAAAGAATTTGAACTGCAAATATTAAAAGAAACCTTTTCTCAATCTGAAATTTCTAAATTAATTTAAAATAAAGGCATGAAATATTTTGAATTCAATTATGTAGAACTAAATGGCATAGAGATTTTAAATCACGGCGAAGCTGTTTATTATACATCTGCTGAAAAAAAATGGATGAAATGAAGTCTATTGTAAAAGGGATACAGAGGGAATGGTGGCGATTTGGGATATTTTCAATAAGCTTTAAATATCAATGAATTGATTA
>CAZCCN010000020.1:14255-16400 GCA_964497085.1 uncultured Ferruginibacter sp. | reverse complement strand
ATCAGCAAAAAATAAAAAATCTTCAACTCTACCAAGCCAAATCTGCGGTGGTGAACACCAAAACGGGCAATGTTGATGTATTCACGATCGTTGAAGAAAAGGATCAGGTCTTTGTGAATTATCTGGCCGTTCACGACGGAAGTATTTTTTTAACCAAAACCATCACCCTTCAAAAAAAACTGGAAGAGTCGAAAGAAGAAATATTTCCCATTGTCATAGCCCAGTTGAGGGAATTGTTTAAAAGCCAGGCGAAAGAAATCATTATCGCATTCCCCATCCACTTTCCCCAAACAGATATCAAACTAACGATTCCAAGCAAAGGAGACAAGAAAAAATTATTGGAGCTCTCTCAAAAAAATGCCGATCATTTTAAAAAAACCTTTGTCGCCAAACAACTGTTGGCCCTGGGCGACAAAACGGCCGGTGAAAAAGTAGCAGTATTGGAACAGTTGCAATCCGACCTGCAGTTGCCAGATGTGCCTTTGCACATTGAATGCTTTGACAATTCAAATCTACACGGCACCAATGCGGTAGCTGCCATGGTCTGTTTCAAAAACGGAGAGGCGAGCAAAAAAGACTATCGAACATTCAACATTAAAACTGTTACCGGCATCGATGATTTTGCATCAATGAAAGAAATTGTATTCAGGCGGTACAAACGGGTTTTGGACGAACAAGGCCCCCTTCCCCAGTTGATCATTATAGATGGAGGCAAAGGACAATTGAGCGCAGCCATGGAGAGTATTGTCACACTAGGCCTGCAGGGAAAGGTGACCGTGGTGGGATTGGCCAAAAACAAAGAAGAAATCTTCTTTCCAGGGGACAGCACCTCCATACAGCTGACCTGGAAGAGCGAGGGTCTACTGCTCATCCGACGCATCAGAGATGAAGTACACCGATTTGGCATTGGATTTCATCGAAACCAGCGAAGCCGAACGGCCATCCAGCCTGGCTTGGCGAACATTGAAGGGATTGGCCCAAAAACCACAGAAACACTGCTAAAAGCATTCAAATCCATTAAAAAAATCAAGGCCATTGACCTGGCCACCCTTGAAAAATTGATTGGAAAATCAAAAGCGGCAAGAGTGGTAAATGCCCTCAAAGACATGTAAAAAAAAGAGCCTCTTGAATAAGAGGCTCTTTGAATATTGTTAAACTGCATATTAGTAGCTCCACAAATCTTGCTCGTAGTTGAAAATCTTCTCTTTGATGTTCTCTCCTTCGTACAACTGTAAGATTCCGTTTCCATCCAATCCGGGCAAGCTTCTAATTAGAAGGTCTTTGGGGTTGTCCATGGAGCTCTTGATGATTCTACCGGAGAACATACGGCTTTCGAACAATTCTTCCCAACTCATGCGGCCGCCATAATTTTTCCCATTGTATACTTCGTATTTGGAAAAAATCGGGCGCATATCAGGATAATATACCCAAAATAGCTCTTTTGGACCTAAGAACACCCCTCCTGAGGTGATGACATTCACTACTGGAGCAATACCCAATATTCTCCAGAAAAGACGAGAACTTTCTTTATCAAAAATCACTTCTTCCTTTACATGGAATTTATAAAAAGAATCAAAATTTAGTTCGCGATATTTATAAACTGGGGGAAGGGGATTTCCTAGAGAATCATAATTTATTACAGGAATCTTTTCTCCCAAAACTGTTTTTGATATTTCAGATTTTGTCATTGGGGTAGTAAAACGATCATCAATCGCTGAAAAAACCGTTACAGAACTATCTTGAATAGCCTTGAATAAAATAGATATAAAACTTTGATTTCCATTATTCTCATCTGCAGAATACATGAAAGGCAGGTTAATTTTTTCTCTAGCATCAATTTCCCTCCAGATTCTATGGCGATACACCGCATCGTCCGCACGCAAATGCTCATATGTCAATGGATTTCTGTCTCTTAAAACAGAGGTTTCCACAGCCTCGTCAGGTCTAAGGGACTTTTTTACAATTTTTATTGGCAAACTATCAATTTCCGGTTCAACTACAACCGGAGCTTGGACAACAGGAGTAGTGTCTACAACTTGAACAGCAGGCTGAACATTTGTTCTCGATCTTGACTTAGTGGTCCTCTTCGTTGATTTACGAGAAGACTTTGTTTGTGCATCTGCAATGTTGGTAATACCACAAATC
>CAZCCN010000020.1:12052-14245 GCA_964497085.1 uncultured Ferruginibacter sp. | reverse complement strand
CTTTAAGAAACCTCCATTTCATATTCTTACGTTTTAATATAGTGCGATAGATTTTCCGTCAATAGATCTGACACCATCAGGGCCTTGTACTTTTACATTATCAAATGTAACAACTGATCCTGGGCCACATCTAGAAATAAGAGCACTCAAAGAGGATAAGTTGTTCCCTTGAATCACTTGTTGCTGAACACTTGGGAAATTAGCCCCAGAGAAATACACGGTAGCACTCACCACGTTGAATCGCAAATCAAAGTCGAAGTTTTCCAACTCTGCACGGCAGAATTGCTGGTTCTTGAATTCAACTGATGGCATCCTTGCTTTACCTGAACCTATTTTGAAAATAGGATCGGGTATTCTTTTGATTCTGAATTCGAAAGTAGTTGGCTTTTTATCTGCCACCACGGTAATGATCGCTTTTTGACCAGGCGTAGCAGCCGGACGAACGATTCTATTGGAACCGTTACCCGTAATGGCACCGTTCGACATAGAAACCGTTGTTTTGTCCCAACCGGTTGGAGAACCAATGGTTACGGGGTTGTCAACGCCAATATAAAATACATTCATTTTATCAGGCATCACCGCAGCACCACCGGGTGTTCCTACAGTATATTTTACGTCAAAGGTTTTGGTCTCTTTGCTTCCGTCAGGCTTAACGTATGTTACACTGACAGGAACAGATTTAGAACCAGAACCGCTCACTTTGAATTTTGAAGTGGCTCTTCCATCTTCTGCCAAAGGCACAGATGAACCACCAATGGTGATTTGAGGCTGAGCAGCTTTGCTATATGATCCAACACCGGCATTGATTTCCAATTCTTCGCCAGGCATCAGATAATTAGAGCTTTGTCCCACCAAAGCAGCGAACTGATCGTACACGACTTTCACCGCACCTACTTGGTTGTGACAATAGGTCACTACTTGGTTTTCGGCGTTTTTTACGTTGTTCTGAAACTTACTCAACAAGGTAAGACCCGCAACGGTAGGTGTCATGTGGAAGTATGCCAGGGTGAAATCTTTCATTTTACCATCCTGGCCTTTTACTTTGTCTTGAAATTCTACCGGAAAGGTTTTTTCAAATTCTTTCGCGATAGCTGGGTCAATGCCCAACATGGCTTTTCTGTAAGCATTCAACTTGTCTCTCAATTCAGCCCCCGTGTTTTGTCCGCCTTTTTCATTTCCGAACAAACGGGTAGCTGCTTCCAGATCGTCTTCTTTGAATTCTTCCACCATTTTGCCATCTACTTCCACCATTTTAGAATCGGCTTCCTTTTTCAAGTCAACTTTCAATTGGTCGATATAGGAGCTTAATTCAGATGACAGTTTTTTGGCTTGAAGGGCCCTGTCATTCCATGGTTTTGCTTTTTCGGCCGTCATTGGATCTTTTAATTTGGCTTCCAATGAACTGTATAATGTACTGTTGGCAGAGTTTAAGTTTTCATTTGATGTCATCAAACTCTTATCTACAACTTTGAAGGCATTCAGAATTTCTGAGGATACGTTCAGCGCCAACAACGCGGTTAGAACGAGGTACATCAGGTTGATCATCTTCTGCCTGGGCTCTTTAGGTAAAGCCATAACTAGTGAGATTAATTATTTTAAAAAATATTGTTTGGATTAATTTCTCAAGTGGATAATCTGAGATTATCTTCCTTGCATAGCCGTCAGCATGTTTCCGTAAACAGAATTCAGCTTGCTCAAGTTACCAGCCAAAGCAGCAATTTGATCTTTCACTTTGGTAGCATCTTCCACACTGCTGGTCATTGCTTGACTTGCTTCTGCCAACTTACCATAGAAATTGTTCAACGCTTTCAAATGGTTGTTGCTTTCTTTTAATTCCAACTCATATATGGTGTTCAAAGAACCCAAGTTCTTCGTCAATACCTGTACTTGCTCGTGGAAACCTTTTGCACTTTCAGCAGCATTGTTGAACGTGCCCATGGTAGCGGCACTAGCAGCAAATGCAGCAGACATTGAGCCCATTGAAGCAGAAGCTTCTTTGGCTTTAACGCCCAAATCGCTGGTAGATTTCACCACATCGGTTACGTCAGAAATGCCGGCAACAGTGGTTCCCAGTTTTTGGAAACTTTCACTCAGTTTTTTCATGTTGGCAGGCGTAATATCGGCATCAGCCATCATTTTGTTCATGGCATCCAAAGGATTCGCAGCCTCACCATGACCAGCATGTCCAGAATA
>CAZCCN010000020.1:9872-12042 GCA_964497085.1 uncultured Ferruginibacter sp. | reverse complement strand
TCGATTTCAGCCTTGATATAGATAATGCCGTATAGCGCAAAGATTGCGGCCTCTGTATACAAACCAATTTGAAGGAAAAGATCTGCAATAGCAGTGTGAAGAATCTTTTGTAGCGCACCAAAGATAACTACGGCAGCAGCTAGAGATACTGCAACATCCAACCATTTACTTGTTTTTGGATCGATTTTAACTGACATGTGATTTTAATTTTTAGGTTTTTTAGTTTGAGTTTGTTTTTAATAAACTTAGTTAAAATCCCGCCCTTAAGTGGGGCAGGATTAATATTTTCAATAAATCTTTAGATTAAAATTTCTTCAGAATGATTACAATTTATTTTCTTCCACCTTTAATGGCTGAAGTAGGTAAGTCAATCACGCAACGGAAACCAATGTAAGACTTAGCCGTATCTTGGTATTCGTATGCGCGTGTGCTTGTTTGTAGGAAATAACCCACATCCTTCCAACTACCGCCACGAATCACTTTGCGTTTCATTCTAGGAGGATCGGAATCCTTTGCATTCCAGCGAATATCCGGATTCATATCATGTTGAAAATTGTAACCGCCTTCGTAATACAGGGAAGAAGTCCACTCAGAAACATTGCCAGCCATGTTGTACAAACCAAAATCATTTGGCCAGTAAGCATCTGCTCTTACTGGATAGAATCCACCATCTTCTGGATAATTTCCACGACCGGGTTTGAAGTTGGCCAATAGACATCCTTTTTTATTTCTTAAGTATGGTCCGCCCCATGGATAGGGTGCTTGAGATCTGCCGCCCCTGGCAGCGTATTCCCATTGTGCTTCGGTAGGCAATCTGAAATCGGTTTCAGGAGATCTCTTTTTGGATTCCAAGAATGAATTCATGTAATGGGTTCTCCATTCGCAGAAAGCAGTGGCTTGCTTCCAGTTAACACCCACTACCGGATAGTTTCCAAAAGCAGGGTGTCCATAATATTTTTTTGCCATAGGCTCATTGTAAGAGTAAGCGTAATCTCTTACCCAGCACAATGAATCAGGATATACTTTGATTTCTTGTTTTACGATAAATGCCGATCTTGGAATGGTCGCATCTTTGTTTTGGGCAGCTGCTTTGTAATCAAACACCTCTGACTTGTAGATAATCTTGTTGGCGTCCAATTCCTTTTTACCAAAAATACGGTTGTCTGGGGTAACAATAATGGCATCAATTTTTTCGATGGTCGCTTTGTCAGCCCATTTGATGGTGCTAGCTTTTTTCCAATCAATTCGCTCAACCCCATCAGTGCCTTGTTTCACATAACCCATTAACTTAGCAGCGATAGAATCCCTTACCCAATTGGTAAATTGGCGATACTCATTGTTGGTTACTTCAGTCGCATCCATCCAAAAACCACTAATGGAAACAGACTTATTGCGAGCCGTAAAAGAATAATTGATATCCTCATCACTGGGGCCCATGTGAAAAGTACCAGAGGGTACATACACCATTCCTGGCGGCCTGGTGGGTGTCCACCTAGAAGCAGGCGCTACGCCATGCAGTTGGCCATCATTGGGCAACCCCTTGGATTTTTTTCCTCCCATCAATTTGCAACTATTGAAGCTTGCAAGGACAGCTACCGAAGCCATCAAATAAATCAATCTGTTTTTCATTATATATACTTTGTAGGTATTCGCAAATGTAATGATATTTTCAATTCAAAATAAATTTGAACTGATTGATTTTTAATTAATTTAATGACCCAAAAAAGGGCCCATTCATTCAATTTTGGAACTAAATTATTGGAAACTGTTTATTGAATATGTTAAAGGCTACCCAATTTTAGAATGTTTCTAAGCCCTTGCCAATCAGTCTGTGGGGGAAAGCAGGTCTGTTGCCTGCAAACGTAAGCCTTGTTTTGCAACCCAAACTCCTTGTCTTTAAGGAGTGGGAAATCAGCTTTAGCAGTAGCAATTTGCAGGATTTTGGCAGGAAAATACCAGCTGCGTAGCTCCCTGGCCAAGGTTGCAGCATCTTCTCCGGTCAGCACGATTTCTGTCATACCTTGGGCTTGCATAAGGGCCATAAAAGACCAGTTTCCAAATGAATGAGGGTATTTCGACATCAGATCCTTCATGGTCCGAAGCATTTGTTGGGCTTGGTTTTTCCACTCAGCAAGATCAAAAACAACCCCCAGATAATACAAATTCTGCG
>CAZCCN010000020.1:0-9862 GCA_964497085.1 uncultured Ferruginibacter sp. | reverse complement strand
CA
Organism: uncultured Ferruginibacter sp.; assembly: GCA_964497085.1. Taxonomy (GTDB): domain Bacteria; phylum Bacteroidota; class Bacteroidia; order Chitinophagales; family Chitinophagaceae; genus Ferruginibacter. The sequence goes on along the minus strand of CAZCCN010000020.1, from coordinate 9,860 downwards.
TCACACTATTGCCCGAGGGAATGGCTGAATCATACAACTCTATCTTTCGGACCAAAATGTCTCGCTGCCCTGCCTGGGTATAAAAGAAGAAACCTGAATCTTTTTCAAGAAATCGTTCCTGGACCGTGCACATAAGAATTTGAGCATCAATTAAGTACGATTGATTGCCCGTCAATTCCTGCAAATGAATCGCTGCCTGAATGAGGTAAGCGTAATCATCCAAACAAGCAGGATGTTTCACCTGTCCGTGGTGATAGATATGGTGCTCAATTTGCCCATGGGAAACAAATTGGTCTGTCAAGAATTGATACAGATCAATGGCAACACGGGTTAATTTTTCATCCTTCAAAACAGCCGCTGCTTTGCACAAAGCAGTTGTCAATAGTGCATTCCAAGCCAAAATAATCTTGTCATCCGTAACCGGCGGAATCCGGGTTGTCCGATGCGCCAGCAATCGTTCCATACTCCTGGTTAACAATCCATCCAATGCTTCTACAGAAAGGCCATTGGCTTGGAGAAAGGCTTCTTTGTCATGTGGGCAATGCAAGATATTCACCCCTTCCCAATTACCGGATGCCTGTACTCCAAACCAGTCACAAACAATATCGGCATCCGCCCCCAATAAAGTCTGTATTTCCTGGCGTTGCCAGACATAATATTTGCCTTCTATTCCCTCGCTATCTGCATCTAGCGACGCCACAAAACCTCCCATTGGGTGCCGGAGTGTCCGCAAGCAAAAATCTAGGGTCTTTTCCAAATATTGCAGAAAGAACGGGTCGTGCGTAATGGCGACAACATCGCACAATACATTGATTAATAATGCATTGTCATACAACATTTTTTCAAAATGAGGGGCCAACCATTGTGCGTCTGTGCTGTACCGGGCCAATCCGCCCCCTAATTGATCATAAATGCCGCCGCACAACATGGATCTCAATGAGAAGAGGGCATGCTGAAGGGCTTTGTCGTCCTGACAACACTGCGAATAAGCCAATAAATACTGTAAGGAGAAGGTTTGTGGAAACTTAGGGGCTACCCCAAAGCCCCCCGCTTCGCGGTCTGCCTGTTGAAGCATCTTTTCACAGATGGATCGACAATCAGCATGCGAAGGAAAAGCTTCGGATGCATCATTCGAACCAATAGAAATTTTTTGAACGAACTGGCTTGTTGACCGAATGTGCTGCAAGAGATTGTCTGCCTGTTGAACTATTTCATGTGTACGATTCACCCAGGCTGTTTGAATGGATTGCAATACCTCCATCCAAGAAGGACGGTTGTGCAGGTGAATGGGCGGAAAATAGGTGCCGCCATAAAAGGGTTTGCCATCCGGGGTCAAGAAAACATTGAGGGGCCATCCGCCGTTTCCCGCAATCGCTTGGACAGCATCCATAAAAAAATGGTCCACATCCGGTCGCTCTTCCCGATCCACTTTGATATTGATGAAGTGGTCATTCATGTATACAGCTACATTTTCATCTTCAAAACTTTCTCGTTCCATCACATGGCACCAATGACAGGCCGCGTAGCCAATGCTTACCAATAAGGGTTTGTTTTCCGCTTTTGCTTTTTGAAAGGCAGCATGCCCCCAAGGAAGCCAATGCACAGGGTTGTATGCATGTTGCAACAAGTAAACACTTGACTCATGAATCAATTCATTGGGAGTATGAGAATGCATCATGCAAAAATACACGATTACGAATCGCGTGGGATTTTAGTAAAAGAGAAGAAAATTATTTAACCGATTTTGATTTACCCACAGGAGCCAAATGCTTTTCCAATGCGCTAATCATACTGGGCGTCTGTGGGGTGGGCGCCTTGATGTGAAGCACTAGGCCTGCTTCTTCAGCAGCTTTCAGGGTGTTGGCACCAAATGCAGCGATCAAAGTGTCTTGCTGTTTGAATTTTGGGAAATTCTCAAAAAGACTTTTGACACCGCCGGGGGTAAACAAACAGATGATATCGTATTTACGGGCAATCACCTCCTTGATGTCATTGCTTACAATTTTATAAAGTATCGGCGTCGCGTATTCGCAGTTATTGGCTTTTAGCCAGTTGGTTATTTCGCTGTCAAAGGACTCTGAACAAGGGTACAAAAATCTTTCGTTTTCCTTGTGTTTGCTAATGACATCGAAAAGGCTTTTATTGAGTCCGTCTGCCCCGTAAAAAACCTTTCTTTTTCTGTATAGGATGAACTTTTGCAAATACAATGCCACCGCTTCGGACACGCAGAAGTACTTGGTATCCTGGGACACCGATACTTTCAACTCCTCACAGGTTCTGAAAAAATGATCAATGGCATGCCGACTCGTAAAAATAATGGCAGAGAAATGTGGAATGTCAATTTTTTGCTTTCTAAATTCCTTGGCTGCAATTCCCTCGATGATAATAAACGGATGAAAATCCAATTGTACATTGAACTTACCTGCCAAATCGTAGTAAGGGGATTTAACACCTTCAGGCTTGGGCTGAGAGATCAGTATTTTTTTGGACACTACTGATTGATTGGCACCTTTTTTTAGCATACGTATACTTCCAATGATGGTGCAAATTTACAAACTTTTGGCAAGAAATTGAATAGCCACCTGATAAATCAGTAAAATAGGGAGCAATTCAACCCCCACCAGGTACAAAAGAAAATGAAACGCACTGACCTGCAACCGATATTGCAACAGGGCATAGGAACGAACAAACCTAAGAATGAACATGCCTCCTATCAGCACATAAGAAAGAAAGAGGGCGCTGTGCAACAATACTTGATCCGAAAAAGCAATGAGCATCACCATCGGCAGCAAAAAAAGACCCATAATCTTGTTCAATAAAAAAACAATGAAAACATAGGAGGATGCTTCTGAACGAAATCCGGTTAGCCAACCCAAAAATTTGGTCACGATGGTTTTGACAAGGTATGTGCCAGCGATGAAAAGGCTCAGCAATAAAAAATAACGCCCATGTTGAAAATCGTGATGGTGGTAGATATTTAACAACAGGTATGCATACAATCCGGCGATCAGAAAAAAAATAATGTTGAAAAAAAGAGAAGGCAATTTAGCTAGCAACAACTGGTCTGTCAACTGACTCTGACGCAACGAAGAATTAAAGAATACCCTAAATAAATTTTCTACGTAGCGACTGTAACCCAATTTGAGCATACCTATCCCCAAGGCGATAGAAACAATCAGGTAAAACAATTCGTCTTTGTCGGGGGCAGTCCGCCGACTGGCTTGTAAGGCTTCCGGACTCCCCTTTGCATTCACCCATGTGTTGTTTTGTAACAACTTCGACAACCTTGAAACTGATTTGCCACTATCTGTGATTGTTTGGGAATGAAGTATAGAATCCTGCGCCTGAACAGGGGTAGGCGAGAAAAGCAAAGTAAGCAAGAATAAAGGAAGAATGAATAAGCGCTTCAAGTCAATTGCTTTTTAGCAAAAATAGTTTTGTTTGTCGATATAGATTAAAAGTAATTCACGTAGCCAACATGAATCTTGGATGCTTCGCGCAAATTGAAGCGGATGTCATTTCTTTTTCCCGCCGCATAACTGAAATTCAACAACCCTAGCTTGGTTTCAAACACAACGCCCATTCCAGCAGCAATAAAATACTGGTTGGTTTGGATGGATTGGACCCGATTGGCCGTGAGTCCGGCATCCGAGAAGAAAGACAAGTAAGAATTGAGGGACAACAGAAGCCTGTATTCAGCGGTTCCCACCACAAACCGATTGGCATAAATGCTTTCTTCATCAAATCCCCGCAACACTTTGAATCCACCAATCTGAAACAATTCATTTCGAAAAACCGATGGACTCATGTAATAGCCTGCCTGAAGTCCGATTTTGAATGTGGAGAAGGAACCTGCCCGAACATAATGGGCTGCAGAAAGCCTGATGCGGCATTGGTAATTTTTGGAGCCAATGGAATCGTACAAGCCAGCAAAATTAAATGCAGGATCTTGAATGGACGTAATGGCCACATTGGGTTTGAAACGCTTAATGCCCAAGATGGCATTGAGGTTCAACTCGCTTCCCCACCTGGGATTGAGGGCATAATTGGTATTGGACCAATCATACTGAAGCCCCATATTGACAGCATCCACATCTATATTAACAGGCAGCTGCTTGGTGGTTTTGATCAATTGGGTATCCACGGCACCGGGCAACAAAGCCGTGTGTTGCCATTGTACAAACAATTTTCCGCTTTGACGAGCTGATACAACATACTGAACACCGGCCTGTGCCTGCAAATAAAGAAAATTGGAATCTTTTTTAAATAGGTCAAATGATACATCCGTTCCCCAGGCAGATTTGAATATGTAAGGTTGTCGATAGCCTATCGAAAGCCTGGGAGATTGGGGCTGAAGCTGTTGCCACCTGAGTACCATTTGCTCCCCTGTTCCAAAAATATTTTTGATGTCTAGGTTAACATCACCGGTAAGCTGCAAGTTGCCGGTGCCATTGGCAGCGGGCATCAATCCAACTAAAAAATTGAATTGACTTGATTTCTTGGATTGAAGGTATAGGTTCAACACCGAACCGGTTCCCAATAAAGTGAGATCGGATGGCTGCACGGCAGTGACAAATGGAAGACCCTGGATTCTTTTGTCAATCGATTCCAATTGCTGTTGGTTGTACAAAGAACCCGGTGGCAAAAAAAGAAAACGATGCAAGAAATGTTTGGCTATGTTTGAAGATCGAATGATCCGCAGACTATCGATGCGATACAGCATCCCTTTGTTGGCTTTTATTACGGCACTGAACTGGTTGTCAACAATGGAAATACTATCCAGCACCACCGATGCGAATGGATACCCATGATTGGAATAATAGGTCAACAAGCGTTGGAGCAATAACTGCAACTGGCGAACCTGAATGGGTTTGCTCTCTATGCTTTCCGCAACAAACCCAATAGACTGCAATATGTTTTGTTCAATGCCGGCTGTGCGCAAAGAAACTAGCTGGTATTGCACGCCCAAATACACTTTCACATGGATGGCAGTATCCGATTGGAGCAACTGATCAATGGAAGCGGCGGGATAACCGGCTCCCACCAAAACAGTGGGTAGTTGGCTGATATACTGGTTCGCTTGTTGAAGATTACTAAAACTGTGTTGCAAATGCAGAGACGCAGATGGAAACAAACTATCTTTGTCCGTGAAAGTATAATACACCGGAATAATCCCCTTTTTAGGGCGCGCTGTTTGGGCATGCAGCGAAAGCAGCACAAAGCAAGCAATTAACAACGCAACTATTTTCTGTAACATACTTTCGGTACTTGTATCCCATTTCGGATACCCAACATGTAATACACGTAAAGCTACAATCTTTGGCGGGCATTTATATTCATATCCCTTTTTGCAAACAAGCCTGCTCGTACTGTAATTTTTATTTTTCTACTTCATTGCGGCAAAAAGAGGAATTGGTAGCAGCATTGCTGCAAGAAATCAGACAGCCATCACCCTGGATGGGACAAACCCATGTCATCGACACCATCTATTTTGGCGGTGGCACACCCAGCTTAATGGAAACAAACGCCTTGCAAGCCATTTTGGAGGCCATTCATCAGCGCTTTCAGGTTGCAGAAAATGCTGAGATTACCCTTGAAGCCAATCCAGATGACATTCATATTGAAACAGTGAAAGCCTGGATGAACATCGGCATCAATCGATTGAGTTTGGGGGTACAGTCTTTCCATGAAAAAGAGTTGGCGTGGATGAATCGTGCCCATAACGCCAACGATGCCAGGCAAAGCATTGATATCATTCAAGCAGCCGGTATGGAGAACCTGTCGGTGGATCTGATTTTTGGGTCGCCCATGATAGCAGACCATGTACTGATGGAACATGCATCCTATCTAATTGATAAAAAGATTCCGCACCTATCCTGCTATGCTCTGACGATTGAACCCAAAACATGGCTGCATCACTCCATTGAAAAAAAACAATCGCCTCCGGTTGATACTGACCAACAAGCCAGGCAGTTCTTGTTACTGTCTGATACGCTTCAATCGGCCGGATACGAACATTATGAAATCAGCAATTACGCATTACCGGGCAGGCGCAGCCAACACAACAGCAGCTACTGGAAAGGAAAGCCCTATTATGGATTTGGCCCTTCGGCCCATTCATTCGATGGAATACAAAAAAGAAGGTGGAACATCGCCAACAATGCCCAATACATTCAACGCCTTGCAAACAATCAACCCATTTTTGAAGAGGAAGTTTTGACAACTACCCAGCAGGTGAATGAACGCATATTAACACAGATCAGGACATTGGAGGGAATTGATTTGCCCCGCATGGAAACTGATTTTGGCAAGGAATGGAGCGAGTCATTGCTTCAACATTGCCAACCGTTTTTCGAAGCCCGTACCATGGTTCACTCTCACGATGATAAACTGGTATTGACCAGGGAAGGAAAATTATTTGCAGACGGAATAGCGAGCGAACTGTTTTTTTAAATCAACACCGATTCGATCGCCTGGCAACCCTCGGCGGGTGAAAGCTGCTCCCATAGTATTTTATAGACTGCTTCGGCAATGGGCATATCTGCGCCAATGGTTTGATTGATCAGGTACATGCATTTGCTGGCATTGTACCCTTCGGCAATCATCCGCATCTCGGCTTGGGCTGCCTGAACGGTGAGACCACTGCCAATCATTTTGCCAAAGGTTCGGTTGCGACTATAGACCGAATAACAGGTAACCAGTAAATCTCCCAGATAGACAGAAGCGGCATAATTGTGATGGGTCTGTTGCGGCGCCGCTTGTTTATTGTGATCAATGTATCCAACTTCTGCATTGATAATCCCCGCTTTTCTGAGAAAGCCGGCCATTTCGTCTGCACTGTTGGCAATCAATACACTTAAAAAATTATCACCGTATGCCAGACCATGTGCAATGCCTGCGCCGACTGCATAAATGTTTTTCAAAATGGCAGCATATTGAACGCCATAGATGTCCTTATTGAGAATGGTGTTGATATATTTTGTATTGAACTGCGCTGCAATCCTTTCGTTGAACACTTGATCCACACCGGTGAACGTGAGGTAAGATAATTTTTCTGCTGCCACTTCTTCGGCATGACAAGGACCCAGTACAGCAAAATAATCAGACAAAGAAACACCAAACTGCTGCAATAAATAATCATTGAGCAGTACGTTTTCTTGCGGCAATATCCCTTTGACCGCCGAAAGAATTTTTTTGCCTGCAAAAATACCGCTGGGCAAAGAAGAGAGCACCGGAACAACATAAGCAGAAGGCACTGCCACGATGATGACATCCGATTGTTCAATCACTTCATGAACGGCTGATGAAAAATGCAACAGGTTCATATCAAATTTGACAGCCGTTAGATATTGCGGATTGTGCCCTTGTTGCCTGAATTGCTCAATGGTTGCTTCGCTCCTGTTCCACCAATACAATGAATTGCCATTGTCCGTCAAGATTTTTGCAATGGCGGTACCCCAGCTTCCACTTCCGATGATTCCAAATTTCATATCATACCCGTTTGGTGCTGGACAGGGATGGCTTTGCTGCCTAACCTATCCAAATAAAATAATTATTCTGTTATCTAAATACCCAATTTCTCCAAAGCCAACTGGGCGGCAATTTGACTTGCCTCTTTTTTATTAAATCCTTTTGCCTCCGCAACAATTTCGCCATCCAGCGTGGCCGCAATGGTAAACAGGCGACGACCATTTTCTAGTTTTTCATTCACCGTGGCAAAATCGACGGTTTTGCCATTTTTGTTGGCCCACCCGTACAGTTTGTTCTTGATATTGATGTCAATCCCTTCCAAATCATCGGTAAACAGATATGGAAGGATGATCCGCTTTTCCACCCACAACTGGGTATGAACGTATCCTTTTTCAAGGTAGACAGCGCCAATCACGGCTTCCAAGGAGTTGCCAAAAATCTGAGACATATTCAGAGCGTTGTCGTATCGATTGTACAGGGTTATTTTTTTCAACCCCATCTTCAACGCTATTTCATTCAGCTTTTGACGGTTCACCATCTTGCTTCGCATTTCAGTCAAAAAGCCTTCTCCTTTGTAGGGGTATTTTTTAAATAGATAGTGTGCAATGATAGAACTCAGGACTGCATCGCCCAAAAACTCCATTCGCTCGTTGTTTTCATCCGTTCCTTCCCGCATAGAGCGATGACTCAATGCGGTTTTATACAACGCCAAATGCTTGGGTGCAAAACCCAGCACGTTGGTGAGCTCTTTTGCAAATGCTCGGTTGTTTTTGTTGGATTGAAAAAGACGAAATAAAAATTGCAAAATGATACTAAGTATGTTTAACTGAAATTAAACCATTTGTAGTAAAGAAAACATCAAAGCTGGGGAGAAAAAAGATTAAGCCGAATATTTTTTTACAATCACGGATGCATTGTGGCCACCAAATCCGAATGTATTGCTCAAGGCAGCATTCACGACGCGCTTTTGTGCTGTATTAAAAGTAAAATTGAGCGCCGGATCTAAATCCGGATCATCGGTGAAGTGGTTGATGGTGGGCGGGACAATATCTTGGGTAACTGCCAGGATACATGCCAAGGCTTCCAGCGCCCCTGCCGCTCCCAAACAATGGCCAGTCATACTCTTGGTGGAACTGATGTTGAGGTTGTATGCATGCTGGCCGAATACATTTAAAATGGCTTTGGTTTCAGCAATATCGCCCAATGGAGTAGAAGTTCCATGAACGTTGATGTAATCAATGTCTTCAGGTTGCATGCCCGCGTCTTTTAGGGCCGCTTTCATGACGTTGTTGGCACCCAATCCTTCCGGATGAGGAGCGGTAATGTGGTGCGCATCGGCGGTGGCGCCGCCACCTGCTATTTCACAATATATTTTAGCCCCTCTGGCAAGTGCGTGTTCCAAGCTTTCCAATACCAAAGCGCCGGAGCCCTCTCCCATGACAAATCCATCACGGTCTTTATCAAATGGTCGGCTGGCTGTGGCAGGATCGTCGTTTCTTTCACTGAGTGCCTTCATGGCATTGAATCCACCCAATCCTGCCGCGCTGATCACCGCTTCGCTTCCACCGGTTACGACAATGTCGGCTTTGCCCAATCGAATGGTATCAAATGCATCAATAATGGCATTGGTAGAAGACGCACAAGCGCTTACCACTGCATAATTGGGACCCCTAAAGCCATGGCGCATGGAGATTTGTCCAGCAGCAATGTCAAGAATCATTTTGGGAATAAAGAAAGGATTGAATCGAGGCGTTCCGTCTCCGGCAGCGAAGTTTAGTACTTCTTCCTGAAACGTAATCAATCCGCCAATACCACTGGCAAAAATAACACCCACCCGATCAAGGTCTACATTTTCTTTGGTAATACCTGCATCTTTTACAGCTTCGTCACTGGCAATCAGGGCAAACTGACAATACCGGTCGAGCTTACGGGCTTCTTTTTTATCGAGGTAGGTAGTGGGATCAAAATTTTTAACCTCACAGGCAAATCGGGTTTTAAATTTGGAAACGTCGAACTGCTGAATGAAATCGCAGCCACCAACACCATTTGAAAGATTTTGCCAATATTCATCGACAGTCTTTCCCAATGGAGTGAGGGCGCCCAATCCGGTAACGACTACTCTCTTTAAATCCATACAATTTGCCTGTGAAAATTAAAGTTTAATTACTTGGCATTTTGCTCCAAGTATGAAACAGCCTGTCCAACGGTAGTGATGGTTTCAGCCTGCTCATCAGGAATAGAAATATTAAATTCTTTTTCAAATTCCATAATTAACTCAACGGTGTCCAAGCTATCGGCACCTAGATCGTTAGTGAAGGAAGCTTCAGGAGTTACCTCCGCTTCATCAACACCTAATTTGTCAACAATAATTTTCTTTACTCTTGTTGCAA
>CAZCCN010000019.1:5151-17889 GCA_964497085.1 uncultured Ferruginibacter sp. | reverse complement strand
CGAACGTTCTCAAGTTATAAGATTTATGATCTTGTTTTGAAAGATGGTGTTTCTGAAACAAAAATCAAAAAGCTTCGTGAACAGGATTCTGGCACTAGAAAGCAGTCTGCTGATTATTTTGTTGAAACTGCACGCAAGGCGGCTTTACATTTTAATGTTCATCATGATCACAATGTAGCTTTACAAGAATTAATTCATGAAAGCATCTATGCAGACCTGCTCATCATTGATAAAAAGGAGTCCCTTAGTCACTATGACGAAAAGCATCCGTCCCGATTCATCAGAGATGTATTGTCGGATGCCCAGTGTCCTGTTTTGATTGTTCCCAGTGCGTATAAGGCCATTCAAAAGGTGGTTTTTTTGTTTGACGGTACCCCTTCTTCTGTTTTTGCTATTAAAATCTTTAGCTATCTGTTGCCTCATTTTTCTAACCTTACTATCGATGTGGTGTCGGTGAAGCCAATGGAGGAGGATGCTCATTTACCAGATAACAAGTTGGTCAAGGAGTTATTGAAGCGTCATTATTCCCAGGTCAATTATTTTGTACTGAAAGGAATATCCGAAACCGAAATTGTTCATTATTTCTCAACGGCCAGCTCGGCTTCTGTCATTGTTACGGGAGCTTACAGGAGATCGGATCTTTCCAGGTGGTTCAAGCCCAGTATGGCAGATATACTCATCAAACACTTTGACCTGCCATTGTTTGTGGCCCATTCAAAATAGGTTTCTTCAACCCTCATTTGTTTCAATGGACTGTATCGGGGAATCGTTTTTTGAAAGGGGCTTTGGTAAAAAAGCCATGTTTTGGGGTGCATTGGCCCAAAGCCTTCCTGACATTGATTTTGTCGCTGCATTATGGCTGAGCACCCCCGAAGCCTTGTTGGCCCACCGGGGATTTACCCACTCCTTCTTGTTTGCCATATTGATTGCACCTGTTTTTGCTTTATTGGCCGATCGAGTCCATCGTCCCCACAATATTCGTTTTACCAAATGGTTGTTATTTTTTTACGTAGAAGTTTTATTGCATTTGTGGATTGATCTACAAAATAGTTACGGCATTGGCTTTTGGGAGCCTTTCAGTCACCAGCGCTTTTCATTCAATACTTTATTTGTAGCAGATCCTTTTTTTTCCTTGATACCTGGCTTTGCATTGCTGGCCTTGTTGGTGTTGGGTGCACACAGCCGACAAAGAGTCCTTTGGTGGAAACTTGGCATCACGGTACCATTTGTGTATATGCTCTATGGGTTTTACAACAAATACCAAGTGACGCAAAGGGTTGAACAGTCCATCATAGAACATTCGTTCAACACCCAAACCTTTTTTTCTACCCCCACACCTCTTCAAAACTGGCTTTGGTATGTGGTGATTCAACAAGACAGCGGATTTCAGATTGGTTATACATCTATTTTTGATCAAAATCGACCCATTCACTACCGATATTATCCTCAACATCCAACGCTTTTGAAAAAAATAGCTGATCACGAGGCATTACAGCGATTGATTCGTTTCTCACAGGGTTATTATACAGTAGACAATTGGAAAGACACCCTCGTGTTCAATGACCTTCGATTCCAGCAGATGGTGGGTTGGGAGCCGGGGCATGATAGGTTTGTCTTTCACTATTATTTACAACATTCTTCCGATAATCGACTGGTGGTGCAAAGAGGTCGATTTGAACAATGGGACTGGCCTATATTCAAACGCTATGTGTCGAGGGTTGCAGGAAAATATCAGTAAGGCTGTTGTTTGAAATAAAAGGTGCAGATTTTGAATATCAATCTAATGAATTGAAAGGAAAGCCACCTGCCCAATTGTTTGATTGGATTTTTTTGACGCAGGTGTTCTTGTTGGGTGATGAGTATGCATTCTTCTTTAATGATTTTTTCAATGGTTTCCTGTGTCAACACTGCAAATGCATGGTTTTTGATATCCAAATTCAATTCTAAACTGGCATATGCGCTGATGTTGTTGATGTTGTAAGAACCGATAGTCACCCAGGCGGCATCGCTAACGGCTATCTTTCCGTGGAGTATATTGGGTTGGTATTCATAAATCTCAATACCATTACGAAGCATCCAATCATACAGCCATCTTTCTGCGTGTTTAGCCAATGAAACATCGGAGGGGCCCGCTGTTACGATTTTGATATGAATACCTCTATTGGCTGCCTTCATAATTTCTTTACGCATGAGGGTTCCGGGAAGAAAATAACTACACAAAATCAGTATTTCTTTCTTGGCGCCTCGCAGCATGTCAATATAGGAGGCTGTTATCTCTTTCTTGCCAGCAATCCAATCGTTGATGCGCATGCTGCCAGATAATGGTTGATCCCGCTCACTCCTTTCCGATACAGTTGGTTGTTTGCATCTTTGTAGAGACGGGTTAATAGGATCATCTCCCCATACTTCCCAAAAATAGTGCTCCAGTAAATGAACAATCGAACCTTCTACCTTCACGGCAAAATCGAGCCATGCCCTTTGTGTGGGAAGGTCATTATAATGATTCGATATGTTCACACCACCAATAAATGCGAATGTCGTGTCTATCAACACGGCCTTTTGGTGCAACCGCCGGCCAAAATAGAAATGTTGGCTTTTGAAAATGGGTTCAAAAAACTTAAAATGAATTCCAGCATTGGCCATTTTTTCCCTGAAATGACGAGATAGCTTCTGAGAAGCATATCCATCAACCATAACAAACACCTGAACGCCCTTATTAGCGGCTTGTTCCAACGCCTGGGTAAGCATTTGTCCAGTTTCATCTTCTTCGTATATGTAAGTGAGGATACAAATGCAATGGCTTGCCTTTCGAATCGCTGTCAGCAATGCCTCAAAATACGGCTTGCCCCCTTTGATTAGTTCTGCATTTTTCGCTTGGCTATCGCTCATGATGATTATGCAACCCGAATGGTCCTTGATTATTCAGTGGATGCTGTTTATTCAATAGACCGCTACATGCGTATGTAAATGATCGCTTATTTGATTTCCCTTTTTTAGATGAACATGTAAAATGCCATCGTGCAGCTCAGCGCAAACAAATTCCCCAGAAGCATTTTTGGGTAATGAGATGATTCTATCCTTGCATTCACAGTCGAATTCATGCATTTGATATGATTGTTTAGAATGCCGATGTTTATTTTTCTTTAAAATACGAATGGTGAGCAAATGGTTTTTTATTTCTAACAAAATTTCTTCCCTGCTAATGCCAGGTACCATTAACTCAATTTTATATTCATCGTTCAACTCTACCAGGTTGGTCATAGGTTGCAGGTTTTTAATGGATTTTTGTCTTTTCAGGTGCTTGTCTACAGTACGATCATCTTGGTATGGATGGAAAGTGCCAGGATAGAGGGTATTGTTGTCCAGGTGGAATATTGACTTTTTCATGTGTAACTGTTTGGCTCAATTTTCGATCATAAATCTACAGCAGTCGTCTTCTTGGCTGTATGATGAGCTTGTGTGAAAAGGGTGATTATAATCAGCCCTCGGAGCTGATAAGCATGCATTCAACATGCCCATACAGGTCATGATTACAATGGTCGCTTATTCTTATTTTACAATCCTTCATCACCCAATCCATTCCCAATGTCAAAAAATAAATCTGAGTATTTTATAGAAGAGCTGAACAGCTGGCTGAGCACCATCAAGCTACACAACGATCAAAAAGTATTGCTAGATAGGAACTTGGACGAAGTGGTCAGAAGAAATTCGTTGATTGACATTGCAGCTAAAGTAGAGGCCCATCAGATTCTATTAAACGAAGTAGCAGCCAAACTCCATACTTTACAAGAGCGAATCAATCAGCAACAAAAGGCCTTAAAAAATGAAAAAGCTTTGATTGAGGATAGTCAAATTACTCCAGAGATGGAGCTCCTTCAAACTGAATTGAGACAGCAGACCTTAACTGCTGAAAAGGAATTTATCGACATCAAATATTATTGCTATGATTTTTTGTCTGATACGCTTAAAAAATAAATTGCTTTATTTGAGTAACAAAAAAACGCCCTGAAATGGGCGTTTTGCATGCAATATCCATCGGTATAAATGAAATCAGTCTTCAAATGCATATTCAGGTTCTTCAATGACCAGTTTGCTTTCTACGGCGATGACGCCGGGTGCTGACCAGGCTGCGTTTTCTGCATCTTCTTTTTCTGCGAATGACCGCACACTGCCTTTTAAAATCACCTTGCTTCCCGATACCTCTACTTTTATTTTAGACGAATCAATATTGGCACTACGCAAAAAGCTTGCATTTATTTTTTGCTGGATTTCGTATGGAGTGATTTTTGCTTTCACCGTGATCAGATTGGTAATAAACCGAACACCCACAAGATTTTCAATAGCCGTTTTTGCTTGTGTTCTTTGGTATTCCCATTCTACGTCGCCCTCTAATTTTACATTTCCATCATCTACACTTACTTTGATTTTTTCTTCTGGTATCATTGTATGCCATTTCAATGCATTCACCACGGCTTCTGCTATTTCGGCATCACTTTTTTTATACGCAGGAGAAATGCCTACCAAGATGTCTTCCGCAATGGCTTTCACGCCTGTCACTTTTTTGGCTGCTTTTTCAGCCAAAACCTTTTTGGAAAAACTGTCAACCTGTCCGGATAAGGTGACCACTCCATTTTTAACCGCTACGCCTATTTGTGAGGCATTTAAGAATGGCTCCCATTTAAGTTGCTCAATCACGTCTTTTTGAATTTCGTTATCTGTTTTCATGTTTTCTTTTTTAAAATGTATTGAATTGATTGTTTGTCCAAAGAAACAAATCCTATTTTTGGTTTGCAAGAATGCGAGTCAGAACCCACAATGATTGATGTTGTAATCAATTGTGTTATTTGGACAATGGCTGTAAAAGATCCACTACTGATTCGTCCGACATTTGTTCAAAATGCTCATAAAAGGAGCTGATGCCATAGAAGTCTTCTGCCTCAATCAATGCCACTATTTTGTTCACTTCTTTTGCAATTTTTTTTACTGCGTTTTTAGGGAGTACTGGAATGGCTACAATTATTTTTTCTGGATGGCTTTTTTTGACGATGGCAATGGTCTGTAACATGGTGTTGCCAGTTGCAATCCCATCATCCACCAACACCACCGTTTTGTTTTTAAGGGGTACACTCGGTCTGGATCCTACAAATTTATCTTTCATTTTACTCAGCCGGTTTCTTACTTCCCGTAATTCTTCTTGAATATATTCTTCCCGTACATCTTCATGTGGGATGACGAAAGATTCTTCCAGGCTTGCTGCACCAATTGCATATTCCTTGTTTAATGGATGTCCTATTTTTTTGATCAGAATTATATCCAATGGTAGGTGAAGGATTTCGGACACGATTTTACCAATGGGCACGCCGCCTCTGGGTATAGCGAGCACAACGCCATTTGAGATTTTTAAGGAAGTCAGTCTTTCGGCCAGCAATTGCCCTGCCGCTTTTCGGTCTTTGAACATCACAGGCTGTATTACATGTGAAATGCCTCTAGTTATGCCAATATCGGCTGCAAAGTCGTTTGATACCATTTAACAGCTAGATCGGCAACTTTTTTCATCATTCCATGTTCTTCAAATAGATGGGTAGCGCCCTCAATGATTTCGAGTTTCTTTTCCCCATGCAAATGGGCGTATGCTTCTTTGTTTTTCTCTAATACATCGTAATCCAAACTGCCTACCATCAACAGGGTCGGGGCCTCCACATTTGACAAACTATCTATAGCCAAATCCGGTCTTCCGCCCCTCGATATCACCGATTCGATTTGTGGTAAGAATGCGGCGGCTTTCAATGCTGCTGCAGCCCCTGTGCTGGATCCAAAGTATGCGATGCTACAATGTTTGCAGCATTTTTGTTCTTCGAGCCAGTGAGTGGCACCAATCAGTCTTTTGGTCAATAAAGAAATATCAAATCGATTGCTGTATTGCTGGTCTTCTTTTTCCGAGAGCAAATCGAGCAATAGGGTTCCAAATTGATGTTGATGTAGCACTTTTGCCACCATCTGGTTTCTGGGGCTCATCCTACTGCTGCCACTGCCATGCGCAAAGACGATGATGGCTTTTGCTTTGAGGGGTACAATCAAATCGCCTTTGAGTGTTGTGCTTCTAAGTGGAATGTTTACTTCGCTGTTGAATCTGTAATCCATTTTTTCATTTTAATAGGGTAAAACAATCGGCGCCCTGGCCTCTATGTTGATTTCATGTTCAGCAAGTTGAGTCAACCGATCGTCTATTTGCTTTTCAGTTGTTTCTGCCTCATGAAACACATGGGCGATTCTTTCTAAACCCAATGTGTTGCAAAATGCCCTGGCTGTTCCGTATGTGCTGATTTTGAAATGATTGATGGATTGTATTGAAGCGAGAATGCAGGCGTCTTTAATGGCGGCATCGCTGCAGTAATTTAACTTCTCTTCTGTTTCATCTATAAATGCCTGCATGACCCTGTTGTATAAACTAATCGATACGATGCCTTCTTCCTCATAAAATCCCTGCATTTTCTGAATGTGCTTTTCCACTGCGTCTTGGTATTTCTGTAAGACGGTTTTAAGTTTCAATGACCCTGCCTTGTTGATCCAGGATCGAAGTATTTTTTGTAGCTGAATTTCTGAAATGGTGAATTTTCGAATATCATAATCGAGCAGATTGTGGAGCGTGTTGATATTATTAAAATTGTCTGTCATTTTTTTATGATTATCCGCAAATCTATTGGCTATAGAACCAGTTCAAAATGACAATCATCACCCGTTTGTATAATGTTTCTCATTGAAAGATAAAGTTCGATTCGGTTTATTTGTTTCTAATTGTGAGTGTAAAATGGAAGCTAAAATCAAGAAGCCAATTCCGCCCATCGAACTGCCCATTCCTGAAACCAATCCGGAATTCAATCCAGATGTGATACCGGAAACACCTCCGCTTCCGGAAGAAACTCCGGATCTTATACCAGACGAAGAACCTTACGAGTGGCCACCATATGAAGTACCGCCGCCTGGAGAAGCGCCTTAAATGAAAAATTGAAATGTATGATACATATTGCTCAAGAAGTTGATTATAAAGTATTGGATCTTTCCAGCACTGTCTTTGTTGATGGTGCTTATATGCCTGTTCAGTATACTTGTGACGGGTTGAACACCAGTCCGCCATTGGACATTGCAGGTATTCCCCCTGCTGCCAAAAGCCTCGCGATTATTTTTGAAGATCCCGATGCCCCCATCAGTACATGGATACATTGGTTAATCTGGAATATACCCGTTACCCATCACATCAAAGAGCGGGATGTGGTTGGAAGACAAGGGTTGAATGATTTTGGCAAACACTATTATTGCGGACCCTGTCCTTTGAATGGCACCCATCGATATGTTTTTAAAGTGTATGCCCTCGACACCCAGTTGATATTACCCCTCAACACCAAAAAACCTGATTTGCTCAAAGCGATGTCGCCTCACATTTTGGCTTATGGTGAAATAGCTGTGTTGTATAAACGAATGTCTCAATAAACACAATGAAATCTTTACTATTTACGCTAATTACCTTTGTGGCATTTTCAGCTTTGTTTTTTGGAATTGCCTTGGCAAGTGTTCCGGATGGAACGCTGCTGCACCTGCCAGTCAGTTTGCTTGCCGGCACCCAGTTCAAAGATTTTCAAGTGCCAGGCTTGGTATTGATGTTGCTGGTGGGTGGGGTTAATATCATGGCCGTTTTTTACAACATTCAACGCGCAACCCAACGCTACAATTGGCCGCTCTTAGGCGGCATGGTGGCATTCGGCTGGGCATTGTTTCACTTACTATATGTTCCATATTTTATATGGTTGAGTGTGTTGTATCTGGTTGTATCCATCATGATTGTGCTGATTGCCCTTCAGTTGAAAGGGAAAATATTGGTTTGAAAACATCCCGCCCATAACAAAGAATATGAAAAAAACAATTGATATTGACGACACGAAAACCATCATAGTGCTCAATGAGCAGTTTGTCCAATCTTTCCCTTTTCTAAAGCTTCGTTTTTATAAAAAGCCACATGCTTGGCAAACAGCCTCTGCCGAGAAAGATTATATAGAGGAACATGCTCTTCTTGGAGATATTCGCAGCAACCATGCTGCAGGTGTCATTCTGTTGAACCCAAGAAAAAAAACAGGAACATTGGAACAGGAATTTGCTCATCGTTTCGGCTTGTATGTGCAAATTTTCCGCCACCATGGATTTTCCTGGATTCAAACGGTGGGTACCGACGAGCTGACATTACAGGAGCAAAATGACATCGGACGGAAGGTGTCTGAAGATTTTCTTCATGGCACCAATCGCACATTTGAACATGAAAAAGATATCTAATGGATCAAAAGGGTTTTCAATCTCACATCAATGGCAATAAGCCTGTCTTGGTTGATTTTTTCGCCAATCATAGCCAACTTTCCACACGCATGAATGAGGTGTTGAGGGAATTAAAAGACACAGTTGGCGATACAGCCATTATTTTAAAATTAGACATTGACAAGCATGAATGCTATGCAGATCAATTTAATATTCATTCCATCCCAACCCTTATTATTTTTAAAAACGGCCGTGTTTGGTGGAGGAAAAATGGCTGTTCATCTCTGAGTGAAATGATGCGCCAGTTGGCTGTATTGGTGACATGAGTGGCATCATGCTCCATTTGATTTTTATCATCGATATTTCAATTACTCCCTCTTACTTTAGGAAACTACAAATAAATTTTATGGAATTAAAGACAACCGCAACCTATGCAGATGTATTGGAAAGTGCCCATTATCTTCCATGTGTTTCATTGATTATGCCATTTGAACCCAAAATGAGCCTGAAAAGGGAATTGGATCATAAGTTAAAGATCGCCAAGAATAGCATTGAAGACAGGCTTAAAATGAATTTTCCGGATGATAAGATTGAGCCCGTGCTCAAAAAATTTGACGAGGCCATTGGCCACCTGAACTATTATACGCATAAAAAGAGCATTGCGGTTTTTGTGTCTCCTGTCTTTCAAAAAGTGTATTACCTCGATATGCCCGTAGAAGAGAAGTTGGTTATAGATGAATCTTTCGAAATCAGAGATTTGATCTACAGCAAAAAGGAAGTACATCAATATTTGTTGGTGGTGCTGAGCAGCAAGTGGACCAAAATATATGTAGCCAACGGCAATCAATTGATTCGCATTACTTCCAATGTGCCGGATAATATTGAGGCGTATAAAAATGACATACCTGAAAAAGTTGCCAATTTCAGTGATGAGACCAAAAGAAAGGAGATTCTGCTGAATAAATTTCTCCTCCATACCGACAATGGTCTTGGTCTGTTATTGCAATCGTACAAGCTCCCGTTGTTTGTCATGGGTACCGCCAAAACCATTGGTCATTTCAAGTCAATTACGCACAATGCCAAACACATCATCGACAGTATTCATGGCAATTTCGAGGAAAAATCAGAAGTTGAATTACAAGCCATCATGATGCCATATGTGTCAGACTGGAAAAAAATCATTCAAACCAATTTGCTCAAACAGGTTGATGATGCCATGAATCGAAAGCGGCTGGCTGTTGGGATGGAGGCTGTTTGGAAAGCTGCTTCTTTAAAAAAGGGTCGATTGTTGATTGTGGAAAAGAATTTTGTGTTTCCTGCTTATCACAGCGCTACGCCCGGAATCATTTTCAAACAAGATGAAAATAGTCAAAATGCATTTTACATCAAAGATGCCGTGGACGATGCCATCGAAAAAGTATTGGCCAGTGGAGGGGATGTAGAATTTGTTGACGAGGGTATGCTTGCGGAATACCAGCAAATCGTTTTGATTGAATATTATGGCGGAAACTAACTCTACTTTTCAAGTAAACGGATGCCTGTTTTTTCCAAAGCAATGAGTCGCTTTTTATACAAATTGCCGATGGTCATCTTGAATGTTTTCTTACTCATTTGAAAAAATGAATAAATATCATCTGGCGAACTTTTATCTGAATAGGGGAGATAGCCATCGTTTTCATTCAGCAATCGAATGATTTTGTCTCCTTCGTCTTCTACTCTTTTATAGCCCGACTTGCCAGCCGCCACGTCTATTTTATTGTCCTTGGGGTAGATTTTTTTGATAAATCCCTTGAAAGTGTCTCCGCTGGTGATTTCCCGGTAGATTTCATTAAAATGCAAAACGCCCGTGTGTTGATGATTGATGATGACCACATAACCGATATCTGTTCGCCTGTATACGGTTAAATTGACTTCTTCTAATTCTTTTACTGTTAAGTTTTCATTGCTTAGAAAAGAGTCAATCTTTTCGGTTGCAGCTACCCTTCCGGTTTGTTCGTCCAAATAGATCTTTACCAGATACGATCCGTGGGGAAGCATTTTGTGCAATTGTTGCGATTTGGGAACAAATAGATCTTTCATGAGCCCCCAGTCAAGAAACGCACCCAATGGGGTTACACTGACAGCATCCAATTTTACAATATCGCCTACCACACCTTTGGGGGTTTGGGTGGTGGCAATCAGCCTGTCTTCGCTGTCATGGTATACGAATACCTTCACTTCGTCTCCTTGTTTCAGCCCTGCAGGCACAAACCGCTTAGGAAGCAAAATGCCATCAGCTCCGTCGTCGAGGTACACGCCAAACTCCACCATTCTGATCACTTGAAGCAAATTGTATTGTCCGACTTGTATCATGGAAACCGATTTGATGCAAGATACAGCTTCGTCCTGCAACGCGGAAAAATAGTATCTTCACTGAAATTATATATCCATTGAAATTTACAGCATTCGGATTGGACAGCAGATTGTTAGAAGGAATTGATGCGGCGGGTTATGATGAAGCGACACCTGTTCAAGAGCAAGTCATTCCTCATATTCTTGCCGGAAAAGACATTATAGCCTCCGCCCAAACTGGAACAGGCAAAACAGCAGCCTTCTTATTACCACTCATCAACAATATTCTTACCAAAGGATCAGATGCTCAAACCATCAATGCCCTGGTGATTGTGCCCACACGAGAACTGGCCATTCAGATTGCGCAACACCTGGAAGGTTTTTCTTATTTCACCGGCGTTAGTTCCATCGCAGTTTACGGAGGGGGAGATGGCAACGCATTTGTCCAGGAAAAAAAAGCACTGAGCATGGGGGCCGATATTGTTGTTTGTACGCCCGGCAAAATGATGGCGCATATCAAAATGGGTTATGTTAAATTATCTGGCTTGCAATACCTGGTGTTGGATGAAGCCGATCGTATGTTGGACATGGGTTTTTACGATGACATCATGTTCGTGGTCAACCATCTGCCAGCCAAACGCCAAAATTTACTTTTTTCAGCTACCATGCCGGAGAAAATCAGATCCCTGGCCCGTAAATTGTTACAATCGCCTGTCGAAATCAATATTGCCATTAGCAAGCCGCCGGAAAAAATCATTCAGCAGGCCTTTATGGTGTACGATGCACAAAAGATTCCTTTAATCAAGCATCTGCTTCAACAACAATCCTTCTCCAGTATTCTCATCTTTTGCAGCAGCAAGCAAAGTGTAAAGCAATTAACAAGAGACCTGAAACATGCTCGTCTGTCAGCAGATGAAATTCACAGCGACCTGGAACAAGAACAAAGGGAAGAAGTACTCAGTAGATTCAGGAGTGGTCGATTGCCCATATTGATTGCTACCGATATTGTGAGCAGGGGCATCGATATAGACAGCATTGACTTGGTGATCAATTATGATGTTCCGCACGATGGAGAAGATTATGTGCACCGGATTGGAAGAACGGCAAGGGCCAAAGCTGACGGCACCGCCTACACATTGGTAAGCCCCAAAGAACAAAGGTCTTTCGCTTCCATTGAGAAATTGCTGGAGCGGTCTGTTCCCAAAGGATTGGTGCCTGAATCGCTCGGACCTGTTCCCACATACGAGCCCTTTGCACCAAGTGGTAAGAAGCCCGGCAGAAAATATTTTGGCAAAAAAAGAGGCGCCTAGTAAGGATCGTCTTTTCCTGAAATATATTTGCAGAAACCAAGCTTTATTTCGTCTCAACAAAACATATTATCGAGTCCGATTGAGTACCTGACCGGCATCAGTGCCATCAGGGGAGAGTTGTTGCGCAAAGAGTTATCCATTTTCACTTTCAAAGATTTGCTGGAGCATTTCCCCCTTCGGCATGTTGACAAAACCAAAGTGGATGCCATTGCTTCACTTTCACCTGAAACGGATTATGCGCAAGTGGCAGGCAAAGTCATTAGCAAACAACTGGTGGGCGAAAAAAGAAGCCGCAGGTTGGTGGTGCAGTTGACGGATCAATCTGGTGTGATTGAACTTGTTTGGTTTCAGGGCATCCAATGGGTGGACAAGCTACTGCAGGTAGGACATCAATACCTTGTGTTTGGGAAGATTGGATTTTTCATGAACAAACCCCAGATGGCTCATCCCGAATTGGAGGCTTATACTGCTGCCAATGCAAGCGGCCAATCCCATTACGAACCCATCTATCCTTCTACCGAAAAACTGAAGGCCAAAGGACTGAATGGAAAGGTGATGGCCAAATTCACCAAAGAACTTTTTTATAAAATCCACGAAAAAGACCTGCCCGAAAACCTGCCTGAATTCATCATAAAGGAGTATAAACTCATGCCGCGTTTTGAGGCCTATCGGCAGATTCATTTACCCACTTCAGACCAACAATACCAACAAGCCCGCCGAAGATTGAAATTTGAAGAATTGTTCTTGGCACAACTGAGCGTTCAACTGGTTAAACTCAACAGGCAAAAAAATACTC
>CAZCCN010000019.1:0-5141 GCA_964497085.1 uncultured Ferruginibacter sp. | reverse complement strand
TTGGTGTTTGACAAGATCGGTTCTTTGTTCAATGGCTTCTACAACGATTGTCTGCCGTTTCAACTTACCCATGCGCAAAAAAATGTACTGAAGGACATTAGAAAAGACATGGGCAGTGGCCAGCAAATGAATCGATTGTTACAGGGGGATGTGGGCAGCGGCAAAACCATGGTGGCATTGTTATCGATGTTAATTGCAGCAGACAATGGATATCAAAGTGTGCTCATGGCACCTACAGAAATATTGGCTCAACAACATTTCAATACCATTTCTGCCATGTTGCAATCCTTGTCTATTGGTGTGGCATTGCTGACAGGCTCCACGACTGCCAAGGAAAGAAAAATCATTTTTCAGGACTGTGCAGAAGGTCGCATTCATATTCTCATTGGCACCCATGCCATCATTGAAGACAAGGTGCATTTTAATAAACTCGGATTGGCCGTCGTTGATGAACAGCACAAGTTTGGAGTGGCCCAAAGGGCCAAGTTGTGGAAAAAGAGCACGATTCCTCCCCATGTATTGGTGATGACAGCCACACCCATTCCCAGAACATTGGCTTTGACAGTGTATGGAGATTTGGATTGTAGTGTCATTGATGAACTCCCTCCGGGCAGACAGCCCATTCAAACGGTTCAAAGAAATGAAGCCGCCCGTCCGCAAGTAATGGATTTTATCAAAGAGCAGTTGCAATTGGGTCGACAGGCCTATATTGTTTACCCCTTGATAGAAGAAAGCAGCAAGCTCGATTACGAAAACCTGATGAAGGGTTTTGAGGAAGTGAAATCCTTTTTTCCGGAGCCAACTTATTGGATCAGCATGGTGCATGGCAAACAATCTGCCGAACAGAAAGAAACCAATATGAATCGCTTTGTGAACGGAGATACGCAAATTTTAGTGGGCACAACCGTTATTGAGGTAGGTGTCAATGTGCCCAATGCTTCTGTCATGGTCATCGAGAGTGCCGAAAAATTCGGCTTGTCACAGCTTCACCAGCTGAGGGGTAGGGTGGGCAGAGGTGCCGATAAAAGTTATTGCATTTTATTAACCGGCCAGAAAGTATCTCGGGATGCCCGTGAAAGACTCAACATGATGGTGAGTACCAATGATGGATTCAAAATTGCTGAAAAGGACCTGGAATTAAGAGGCCCGGGAGAAATGGAAGGCACGCGTCAAAGTGGCGCCTTGGTTTTTAAACTGGCCAACATAGTAGAAGACAAAGCCATGCTGGAAGCTGCCAGGCAATCGGTTGATAAAATCTTACAACAAGACCCTGAATTGATGCTGCCATCCCACCTGCCCCTGTTGCAATACTTGCAAACCCAGAAAACAAAATCCCGGTGGAGCAAAATAGCCTAATAGGTTTCACCGGATCTGATTGGTTTTTTTCCGATTTTTGCAAAAAAATTATTCATGGCAATTGAAGGAGTCAACCCCATTTCATTCGACCAGCTGCTTGCTCGTTGCAAGTCGATTGTAGGAGATTCCTACGTTTTCATTGATGATGAAAGCAGAGACAAATATGCTCATGATGAAACAGAAAACCTTCATTTTTTACCCGATATCGTGGTGAAACCCCGAACGGCTGAAGAGATCAGCGCGTTGATGAAAATTTGCCATGCCCATCATATTCCTGTGACCCCCAGAGGGGCAGGTACCGGATTGAGTGGAGGCGCTTTGCCACACAAGGGAGGCTTGCTCATTTCATTCGAAAGAATGAATGATATCATTGAAATTGACGAAAGAAATTTACAAGTTACCACCGAGCCCGGTGTCATCACGGAAGTATTGCAGCAGGCGGTGAAAGAGAAAGGATTGTTTTATCCGCCCGATCCCAGCAGCAAAGGAAGTTGTTTCATTGGTGGCAATATTGCCGAAAACAGTGGTGGCCCCAAAGCCGTCAAATACGGCGTGGTGAAAGATTATGTGTTGAACCTGGAAGTGGTGCTGCCAAACGGGGATATCATTTGGACAGGTGCCAATGTATTGAAAAATGCCACCGGTTACAATCTTACCCAATTGATGGTTGGCAGCGAGGGTACCCTTGGGTTGGTTACTAAAATTGTACTCAAATTGATTCCGCATCCAAAATTTGATTTGTTGATGCTGGTGCCTTTTAACGATTTGGAAAAAGCAGGTGCGGCCGTGAGTGCTATTTTCAGGGCGGGGCATACCCCGAGTGCGCTTGAGTTGGTGGAGATAGACGCCTTAAAAATCGTCAGTGCCTTTGTAGACAGTTCCATCGTTCCGGTGGCGGAAGGGGTGGAAGCACATTTGATCATTGAGCTGGATGGCAATCATATGGAAACCCTCATGACCGAAATGGAATCCATTGCACAAGTGTTGACTGAATTTGATGGCGGTGACATTTTCTTTGCAGACGATGCCCAGCAAAAAGCTGAATTGTGGAAACTGCGCCGCCGGGCAGCAGAGGCTGTGAAATTGGCGGGTTATACCATCGAAGAAGACACGGTGGTTCCTAGAGCTGAATTACCTGCATTGATCAGGGGCGTAAAGGCGTTGGGCAAAGAATACGGTTTCAAGGCTGTTTGTTACGGACATGCCGGCGATGGCAATCTGCACATTCGCATCAAGAAAGAGGGCAGTGTGTACAGTTTGAACAATCCGGACATCATTCCTGCACTCAAAGCCTTGTTCGGGTTGGTCAAATCACTTGGGGGTACCATCAGTGGAGAGCATGGTATTGGCCTGATCCAGAAAGAATACATCGACATTGTGTTCTCTGAAACAGAACTTGAACTCATGAGGGGCATCAAAAAAACATTTGACCCCCATAATATATTCAACAGCGGAAAAATTTTCGACCTGTAATAAACCAAGTGAATAGCAAAAGGTCTTATGTCAGCTGTTCAAATGCAATCTGTTATTAATTATTAAATCAATTATATGAAAAAAATATTCTGTTTATTGGCAGTATCTATTCTTTCACTAAGCTTGTTTGCCCAAGATGAGCAAACAGATGGTAAGTTTTTTAAGAAAGAAAATATGTTTGTTGGCGGCTCTGTCAATCTCTCGTTTGGCAACCTGACAACTGTTTTGGGTGCTAGTCCTTATGTAGGATACAGCTTGAATAAATATGTCGATGTAGCCGCAGGGTTCAACATCAATTATATCTCAGAGCGTGATTACTCCATTCCAGGTGACAAGCTCCGTCAAACCCTTTATGGGCCTGGGGCTTTTGTAAGGCTTTTTCCTGTCAAATTTTTGTTTGCACAGGCTCAATATGAATTCAACCTGATCAGAGATAAGTACATACCTGCACCGGGCAGTGGATATGCTCCCGATCGTTACAAATACGATGCCCATAGCCTGTTGATAGGGCTTGGTTTTTCCAATGGCCGCCACCCTGCTTACCAAAAATCTTATTATTATTTTTCTGTTTTATGGGACGTTGGCCATGCGACTTATTCTCCCTATAAAGACAACTTTGATAGAGCGGTCCCCATCATTCGGGCAGGTTACAACATTGCCTTGTTTCAAGGAAGAAAATAGTTTACAGATACGCTAATAAATCGGCGGGCTCCTTCAAGATGGTTATCTGGTCATCGGGATGGTCGTACAGAAAGGATTCTTGGTGGAGTCGGTTGATGTGTGCAATGAGGTGATCATAAAAACCACCTGTGTTCAAAAAGAATACGGGCTTGTGGTGAATACTGAGTTGGTTCCAAGTCAGCATTTCAAACACTTCGTCCAGCGTTCCATAACCACCGGGTAAAATAATGGCTGCATCGCATTTTTCATACAACAGGATTTTTCGTGCATGCATGTTCTCTACAACGTGTAATTCTGTGAGCTCGTTGTGCTGGTGTTCCAGTTGACTGAGTCGTTCGGGGATGATACCGATAACGGTGCCATTTTTTTCAAGTGCGGCGTTGGCCACCGCTGCCATGAGGCCTTTGTTGCCGCCACCATACACGAGCGTGATGTTTTTCTCTGCCAGTAGATGTCCCAATGCTTTACTGTGTGCGGCAAACAAAGGATTGTTGCCGGTTTTGCTTCCACAAAAGACTGTAATGGATTGAATGCCCATGCTGCTATTTTAAGCAAAGGGAAAGCAATTTTGTTTATCTTCAAAAATTATTATTACTGTATAATCATTTAAATCATTTTGCATATGTCGGCAGGCCTTCTTTTCTCATTTGTGATTGCCTATTTTTTATTGCTCCTGCTGGTTGCCTGGTTTACCGCCAAGGGTTCTGACAACCAATCTTTTTTCATCGGCAATAAAAAGAGCAACTGGATGCTCGTGGCTTTTGGTATGATTGGGACTTCTTTGAGCGGTGTTACTTTTGTCAGTGTACCCGGAGGGGTAGGGGCCAGCAATTTTTTTTATTTTCAGATTGTGTTGGGTTATTTATTGGGTTACCTCGTCATTGCTTTTGTCTTGTTGCCTTTGTACTATCGACTGAACGTCACTAGCATTTATACCTATTTGGACAAACGTTTTGGAACAAGTGCCCATAAAGCGGGCGCGTCTTTTTTTATTTTATCCAGGGTGGTGGGTGCCACCGCACGATTGTATCTGGTGATCAATATTCTGCAGATTTTCATTTTGAATGAGTTGGGTATTCCATTTGTGGCCACTGCTTTTGTGATTTTATTGATGATATTGTTATACACTTTTGAGGGCGGGGTGAAAACAATTATTTATACCGACACTTTGCAAACCTTGGGCATGTTGGTGGGGTTGGTGGTATGTATGATAGCTGTGTTGCATTCTTTGGGAACAGACTTTTCCGGCGCCCTTCACGCGATGTCCGACAAAGGCTACACGCGCATGTTTAATACAGATGTGAAGGCGGGCTCTTTTTTCCTGAAACATATTGTTGGTGGCATGTTTATTGCCATTGCCATGACTGGGCTCGACCAGGAGATGATGCAGAAAAACATCAGCGTGAAGAACCTGAAAGACGCTCAAAAGAACATGATGAGTTTTACAGCAGTGTTGATGCTGGTGAATTTTCTGTTCTTGTTTTTAGGAGGCATTTTGTATTTATATGCCGATGCAAAAGGTATCCATGCTGCGCCGGATGATTTGTTTCCCACCATTGCCCTCAGCAGCGCATTTGGAGCATCGGTAGGCATTTTATTTATCATCGCTTTGATCTCAGCCCTGTTTCCCA
>CAZCCN010000018.1:5864-19275 GCA_964497085.1 uncultured Ferruginibacter sp. | reverse complement strand
TTCTTTGGAATAAAGGTAACTACGATTGACATAAAAAATAAAGCGTTAAGAAATTTCTTAACGCTTTACAGTATTGAAAAATGTAGATGTTTATTTTTTCAGGGCCGCTACCATGGTAACGCCTATGTCTGCAGGACTCGCCACCACATGGATGCCGCATTCGTCCATGATTTTCATTTTGGCAGCTGCTGTATCGTCTGCACCGCCAACAATGGCGCCTGCATGTCCCATTCTTCTGCCTGGAGGAGCGGTTTGTCCGGCGATGAAACCTACCACCGGTTTTTTATTGCCTGTAGATTGAATATACCTGGCGGCTTCTGCTTCCATGCCTCCGCCAATTTCGCCAATCATCACGATGGCATCTGTTTCAGGATCGTTCATCAACAATTCTACCGCTTCTTTGGTGGTGGTGCCGATGATTGGATCGCCACCAATGCCAATGGCCGTTGAAATGCCCAGCCCTGCTTTGGCCACCTGGTCGGCCGCTTCATAGGTGAGGGTTCCGGATTTAGATACAATACCAATGCGACCTTTTTTAAAGATAAATCCTGGCATGATGCCCACTTTGCATTCTTCTGCAGTGATGACACCGGGACAGTTGGGGCCTACCAGCCTCGTTTGACTGCCTGCAAGGTAATTTTTGGCTTTTACCATGTCTTGTACGGGAATGCCTTCTGTGATGCAGACAGCGAGTTTGATGCCCGCGTCGGCTGCTTCCATAATGGCATCGGCTGCAAAAGCAGGTGGCACAAAAATGATGCTCACATCCGCACCGGTAGCTTTGACTGCATCGGCCACGGTGTTGAATACTGGTTTGTCCAAATGCGTGGTGCCTCCTTTGCCAGGCGTTA
This sequence comes from uncultured Ferruginibacter sp., assembly GCA_964497085.1. Classification (GTDB taxonomy): domain Bacteria; phylum Bacteroidota; class Bacteroidia; order Chitinophagales; family Chitinophagaceae; genus Ferruginibacter. The sequence continues at coordinate 18,424 of CAZCCN010000018.1, read as the reverse complement.
CACCACCCACCACTTGGGTGCCATACTCAATCATCTGGGTGGCATGGAACGTTCCTTCCGAACCGGTAAAGCCCTGTACAATGATTTTTGATTGTTTGTTGACTAATACTGACATATCATCAATGGTAATAAATGTGAAGAGGTAAAATGTTGCGCAAAGATAGGGGATTGGCCGATTCTAATGCAGCAAATTCCTTATGCTTTTTTGCCTGCTTCCAACATGCGCATATGCTTGGCATCTTGTAAAAATTCAGAGGCGAAAATAAATTCGTTCAGGTTTTTGTTGTCCGAGAAAATAATGTCCTTGCTGTTGCCGGTCCATTCTTTTTTTCCATCCTTCAGGTACAGAATATTGTCGCCAATTTCCATCACACTGTTCATGTCGTGGGTATTGATAATGGTGGTCATCTTGAATTCATGCGTGATGTCATAAATCAGCTTATCAATCAACATAGATGTTTGAGGGTCCAAACCGGAATTCGGCTCATCGCAGAAAAGAAATTTCGGATTCAATACAATTGCCCGGGCAATGCCCACCCTTTTTTTCATCCCGCCGCTGATCTCAGAAGGAAATTTTTTGTTGCTCCCCACTAGGTTTACCCTTTCCAAAACTTCATTTACCCGCTTTAGCTTAGCGGTCGTGGAGTCTTTGGTAAACATATCTAGTGGGAACTTGATATTGTCTTCTACGGTCATGCTGTCGAACAAGGCAGATCCCTGAAAAAGCATACCAATCTGTTGCCGGAGCAACTTGCGTTCATCGTCATTCATATGGGTAAAGTCCTTCCCATCATATATGATCATGCCCTGGTCGGGCTCAAACAATCCCACCAGGCATTTTTGCAGGACGGTTTTTCCGCTTCCGCTCGAACCGATGATTAAATTGGTTTTACTGGTCAGCATCTGATGGCTGACATCATCCAGCACCACCTTGTCTCCAAACTTTTTTGAAATATTTTTGAATTCAATCATAGTCAGTCATTCAACAGTGCCGCCAAAATATAATCTGCAATCAATACCACAATACAACTTACCACAACTGACGTGGTACTGTTTTTTCCGATTTCCAATGAGCCCCCTTTTACATAGTATCCGAAGTAGGCGGGGATGGAACTAATGATAAAAGCGAAGGTGTAGGCTTTCATCATGGCAAAAAAAACATTGTATGGAGTGAACTGTTCCATGAGTCCCCTGTCGTACGTGTCTGTAGAAATAATACCGGAAGCCCCTACAGTCAAGCGGCCACCATAGATGCCGAGGACCATGGCAATGATCACCAACATGGGAATCATGATGATGGCGGCGACAATTTTAGGTAGAACCAAATAGGTTTTGGTATTGATGCCCATGATTTCCAACGCATCAATCTGCTCGCTTACGCGCATGTTGCCCAACTCACTCGCAATTTTACTGCCCACCACACCGGCCAATACCACACAGATCAGGGTGGGTGCAAATTCCAATATAACCGTGTCTCGGATGATTTGAGGAATCACCATTTTTGAAATCAAAGGGCTGGTGATTTGATAAGCTGTTTGCAGGGCGCTTACGGCCCCCATGAAAACAGAAATAATGGCCACAATCCCCAACGAACCAAGACCAATTTCGGCGCATTGGTGCATCAGCTCCTTCCAATACAGCTTGGTGTTTTCGGGTTTGCTCAGCATGCCCCGGAGCATCAAAATGTATTTACCAAAATGATTAAAAAATGTCATGGGGTTGAATTGTCCCTGTTAAAATACTGCAATTGCAGGATTTAATTGTTTTTTCGTTTCCACCACCTGCTTTTTTTGATGGCTTCCTGGGTGTTGGTTTTGCTTTTGAACTGGGCATCCACCACTGCAATCACCACCATATTGTAGATGGAGCGGATTGAACTGCCTAGCTGCAACACGTGAACGGGTTTTTTCAAACCAAGCAAGATCGGGCCAATGCTATCGGCGCCGCCCACTTCCTGCAATAAGTTGTAGGCGGTATTACCCGCAGCCAGGTTGGGGAAAATCAAGGTATTGACTTCACCATTCACCAATTCGGTAAACGGATAGTTTTCTTTCAGGATTTCTTTGTTAAATGCCAAGATGCCTTGAATCTCTCCGTCACAAATCAAACTAGGATCTTTTTGCTTAACAATTTCCCTGGCCCTTCCCACCAAATTTGCTTCAGGCGAATTGCTGCTGCCAAAATTAGAATAAGACAACATGGCAATCCTGGGTACAATGTTGAATTGTTTCACTTCTTTTGCCACCAGCATGGTGATCTCTGCCAATTCTTCTGCTGTGGGGTTGAAATTCACCGTGGTGTCGGCCAAGAACAAGGGTCCGCGTTTGGTGAACAGTAGATACATGCCTGCAATTTTCTTTACGCCCTCCTCAGTACCAATGATTTGAATGGCAGGACGGATGGTGTCTGGATAGTTTCTGCTCAATCCGCTGATCATACAATCTGCTTCTCCGGTTTCCACCATCATACATCCAAAATGGTTTCTTTCCTTCATGGCCTTGTATGCCTCGTATCGATTGACGCCCTTGCGTTTTCTTTTTTCAAAAAAGAGCTCACCAAATTCCTTTCTCATGTCCTCCAACTCATCATCTTTCGGATTGATAATGGGCATGTCTTCGATGTCCACTGAATTATCAAGGGCAATCTGTTTGATTTTCTTTTCGTCTCCCAACAGGATGGGGTAGCCAATTTTTTCATCTTGAATCAATTGGGCCGCTTTAAGAATTTTGGCATTTTCTGCATCTGCAAAGACAACGCGCTTGGGATCTCTTTTCGCTTTGTTGCCCAACACCCTGCTCAATTGGTTATCCAGTCCCAATCGCTTGTTCAGTTCAATGGTATAGGCATCCCAGTCGTTGATGTTGATGCGTGCCACACCGCTTTCCATGGCTGCTTTTGCCACAGCCGGTGCTACCGCTGAAAGCAACCTAGGGTCCAGGGGTTTTGGAATGATGTAGTTGGGGCCGAATGAAATCGTTTTTTCATTGTAAGCAAGGTTCACAATGTCTGGAACAGGAGACTTGGCTAGTTCGGCCAATGCTTTCACGGCCGCCAGCTTCATCGCTTCGTTGATTTGTTTGGCTCGAACGTCCAGGGCGCCTCTAAAAATATACGGAAATCCCAGCACGTTGTTCACTTGATTGGGAAAATCACTTCTGCCAGTTGCCATGATTAAATCTTTTCTGGCTGCAATCGCGGCATCATATGTGATTTCCGGATCGGGATTGGCCATGGCGAACACGATGGGGTTTTTGGCCATCGCTTTGACCATATCAGGCGTAACCACATTGCCAACACTCAATCCTACAAACACATCGGCTTCTCTCATGGCTTTATCCAAGGTGTAGTCCTTGTATTTAACATCGGTACAAAAAGGCTGTTTCAGTTCCTCTACATCAGGTCTGCCTTTGTACAAAATGCCCTTTCGATCAAACACCATGAAATTAGAAGGTTTGGCACCGAGAGACACATACAGTTGCATGCAAGCCATGGCAGCTGCGCCTGCGCCATTCACCACAAAACGGACCCGGTCAATTTTCTTTTTTTGAATATCCAATGCATTCAACAAAGCGGCAGCCGAAATAATGGCGGTGCCATGCTGGTCGTCATGCATGACCGGGATATTGCATTGCGCTTTTAATTCTTTTTCAATGTAAAAACATTCAGGCGCCTTGATGTCTTCTAAATTGATTCCACCAAAAGTGGGCTCGAGTGATTTGACAATCTGGACAAATTTTTCAGGGTCGCTTTCGTTGATTTCAATATCAAACACATCGATATCAGCAAAAATTTTGAACAACACCCCTTTTCCCTCCATCACAGGTTTGCCGGCCGCTGCTCCGATGTTTCCCAACCCCAGTACCGCCGACCCATTGCTGATCACGCCTACCAAATTCCCTTTGGCCGTGTATTTGTATACATCATCCGGATTGGCCGCAATTTCCAAACAGGGTTCTGCTACGCCCGGTGAATAAGCCAGCGACAAATCCCTTTGAGTTTTGGCCTCTTTTGAAGGAATGACTTCAATCTTTCCGGGGCGTCCTTTGGAATGGTATTCCAGTGCCTCTTGTTTGCGAACTTCTTTTGCCATAGTGTGTAAGGTTCAATGATAATTTTCGCTTGAGCGTAAAGGTTGCAATTTACTAAATAGTGGCACTCGATGCCTATAATTGATACGGATCATTTATTTGATCCTGAAAGACCAAGTAAAAACAAAGGTGGCTATCACATTCCCCGCTTCATCTTTTCCTACAGAACGGGCAGCAATGCTGGTTGTTTTTCCAGAGGTCATCGCTTCTTTTACACATTGTTTGATGAGCAATCCGTCTTCGCAGGTAAACGTAATCAGGCCCTTTGCTTTTTTTTGGTATTTGGCTTCGGACTGGGTGATCAACATCGATACCGCAGGAGACTGCTTATACAGCGGCAACATGGCCAAAATGCCTGTAGAAAGTTCTGCTGCCATCGATAAACAAGCAAAATAGATGCTGTTAAACGGATTCGAGCTAAACCATGTGTAAGGGATGCTTACCATGGCTTTTGTTTCGTCTGCGTATTCAATTCTTACCCCGCTAAAAAAAGCGCTCGGGATCTTCCAGAACAGATACAGCCTGCTTTTGATAGGGTGATGCAGTAATTCAAGAAATGTTTGAGCGGGCTCCATCATACCGATACAATACTATATACGCGATAAAAAATAAAAGAGGCACTGTTGAATGCCTCTTGGTTTAATTTAATGTTATTGGTTATACATCCGTGTCGTTTGACACTTCATTTGCTGCGTTGTGGGCAGTGTCTTCATCAGCATTGTCGGTGGTTGAGTCCATCGCCTCTTCTTCATTTTCTGTTTCTGACATGGCCTCGCTGACTACCGTTGCTTTCACCAATTCTTCCATCAGCACTTCATTGATCTTGGGTAAATCCTCTGCAGTGTTGATGCCAAAATAGTCCATAAACGATTTGGAAGTAGCATAAATCAATGGCTTGCCAACGGCGTCTTCATTTCTGCCAGAAATAATGATCAATTCTTTTTCAAGCAGCTTTTGTACAGCGTAGTCGCAGTTGACACCTCTGATCGCTTCAATCTCACTTTTGGTGATGGGCTGCTTGTAGGCAATGATGGCAAGGGTTTCCAATGAAGCGGCAGATAAACGTTTCAAGAATTTATCTCCGTTGAGCAACGCAACTGTTTTGTGAAACTGGGGTTTGGTCAAAAACTGCCAGCCTCCGCCACTTTGTTTCAGCTCGAATGCATAAAACGATTCATCATACTTTTCTTTGATGCCATTGATGGCCGCATCGGTCTGTTCCATGCTGGCTCGGTCTTCAATGAATCCAAGGGCTGTATTGACCAATTCATTCACTTCAGCAGAAGTCAATGGTTTTTCACTGGCAAAAATCAGGGCTTCAATATGTGGTATGATGTCAGAAACTTCCATGGGTCATTATTGTTGTTTAGGTTGATGCCGCTTGCCATTTGTGCAAGCCACTACATATACACTATCCTTGCAAAGCAGCCGCACCGCTTACAATCTCGGTCAGCTCTGTCGTAATGGCTGCCTGGCGGGCACGGTTGTAGCTGATTTTAAGAGATTTCAACAGTTCGTTGGCATTGTCGCTCGCTTTGTCCATAGCTGTCATACGCGCGCCATGTTCGCTGGCATTGGCATCAAGCACCGCTTTGTACAATTGGGTATTTAAGATTTTAGGCATCAACTCAGCAATCAGTATAGACTGGTTGGGCTCAAAAATAAAGTCAGCTTTTTTCTTGCTTCCGCTCTCCGCCACTTTTTGCACGGGCAGAAAGGGTTCTGCGATAAACAGTTGAGAGGCTGCGTTTTTAAATTCACTGTAAATGATTTCAACTGCATCAATCTCTTTGGCCGCAAAGGCATCCATGGCGTATTTGGCAGCCGCCTGCACCCTTTCAAAGCGCAAGTCAGCAAAAATGTCCCAATACGCATTGACTACTGAAAAGCCATTTTTGGTAAAATGCTCATATCCCTTTTTGCCGATGGGCAACACCTGCACATTTCCTTTGAGCTGTTGCTGGGCATATTTGGTTTGAATGGTTTGCTTGGTTAATTTGATCAGGTTGCTGTTGTATCCTCCGCAAAGGCCTCGGTCACTGGTTACAACAATCATCAGCACTTTTTCAACGGGTCTTACAGTGGCTAGATCCATAGAAACATCCCCCTCACTGCTGCTGACAATATTGCTCAACATTTCCTGCAGCTTTTTAGCATAGGGCCTCATTTGCGTAATGGCGTCTTGAGCCCTTCTCAACTTGGCCGCACTCACCATTTTCATGGCTTTGGTGATCTGTTGGGTACTTTGTACACTTTTGATTCTGTTTCTGACTTCTTTTAAAGCGCCGCTCATAGAAATGGTTGTTTAGTTCAATTCCTTAGAAATGGAGGGCTTTCCACCTGCCTATTTCGGCTGCGAAGGTAAGAGAAAACCCCATTAAATCAAGGGCCTTTTTTTGCATAATTTATACACTCCAGGCGGGGTAAAAACAGGATTCTCCACTGCCGGTGGTTGAATCGGGCATGTAGACAGATTTTTAACAGGATAATTGGCAGAAATATGCAATTCCGCCCGAAACTTCCTTTACCTTTGCGGGCTGTCAATATGGCGAGAAAGGCTGTATAGCATTGTATTTGTCAGGCAGGTATCATTCAATTGAATTTAAGTTGATTATATGTTAGGTATTATATCAAAACTATTTGGAGGGAGTAAAAGCGAAAAGGATGTCAAAAAGATCATGCCTCAGATTGAAAAAATCAATCAGTTTTATTCGGCATATCAATCCCTTTCAAACGATCAGCTCAGGAGCAAAACACAGGAATTCAAGTTGCGCATCCAGCAACACCTTGCTTCCATCGATGCAGTCATTGTAGAAAAGAAAAACCTAGCTGAATCATTGCCTGCCGAAGATATTTCAGGCAGAGATGAGGTGTATAAAGAGATCGATGCATTAAAAAAACCGCGAGATGAGCAAATCGAAGTCATCCTGCAAGAGTTGCTTCCCGAAGCATTCGCCGTAGTGAAAGAAACCAGTCGCCGATTCAAAGAAAACAGCCAAATTGAAGCCACTGCTACTGATCTAGACCGCGAACTGTCTGCCAAAAAGGACCACATCTCCATTCTGGGCAATGTCGCTGTTTACAAAAATTCTTGGAATGCTGCTGGCAACACGGTGAACTGGAACATGGTGCACTATGACGTACAGTTGATTGGCGGCGCCGTATTGCACTCAGGAAAAATTGCGGAGATGGCTACCGGTGAGGGAAAAACCCTTGTCAGCACATTGCCAGCCTATCTGAATGCACTGGCGGGTGAGGGTGTTCACATCGTAACCGTGAATGACTATTTGGCCAGAAGAGATAGCGAATGGAATGGTACGATTTTCGAATGGTTGGGCTTGCGCGTAGACTGTATTGACAAGCACGAACCCAACAGTGATGCCCGTAGAAAAGCCTACAATGCCGACATAACGTATGGAACCAATAATGAATTTGGTTTTGACTATTTAAGAGACAACATGGTGCATCGTCCTGATGAGATGGTGCAACGCAAGCATCATTTTGCGATGGTGGATGAGGTGGATAGCGTGTTGATTGATGACGCCAGAACCCCCTTGATCATCAGTGGTCCCATTGGACACAGTGACAACACCCAGCAGTTTTTTGATTTGAAACCAAGAATTGAAAAATTGGTGGATGCGCAAAAGAAAGCCGTCAATCAATTTTTGATCGAGGCGAAGAAAAAAATAGCCGAAGGAAACGACGATCCCAAAGACGGCGGATTGGCGCTGATGCGCGCCCATCGAGGGTTGCCCAAAAACAGCGCCTTGATCAAGTTTTTGAGTGAGCCGGGTATGAGGGTGAAATTGCAAAAAAGTGAAAATTATTACATCGCCGACCAGCAAAAAGAAATGCCCAAGGTAGATGCGGAGTTGTTTTTTGCCATTGATGAGAAAAACAACCAGGTAGAACTGACAGATAGCGGATTAGCCCTTATTACCAAAAACGGAGAAGACCCCGAATTTTTTGTGCTACCCGATATTGCCACCAAGCTTTCTGACATAGAAAAAAGCAATCACTCCGCCGGAGACAAGTTGCAACAGAAAGAGCAATTGATCAATGAATATGCACAAAAAGCCGAAAGAATACATACGGTGCAGCAGTTGCTGAAAGCCTATACCTTGTTTGATAAGGATGTGGAGTATGTTGTGATGGACGGTGCGGTTAAAATAGTTGACGAACAGACCGGCCGTATTTTGGATGGCAGAAGGTATTCTGATGGATTGCACCAGGCATTGGAAGCCAAGGAAAATGTGAAGATTGAAGCCTCCACACAAACCTATGCGACGGTAACGTTGCAGAATTATTTCCGCATGTACCACAAGTTGGCAGGTATGACAGGTACAGCCGAAACAGAAGCAGCAGAATTGTGGAGCATTTACAAATTGGATGTAGTATCGATTCCTACCAACGTCACGGCTATCCGAAAAGATGGGCAAGACAAAGTATACAAAACCAAGCGCGAAAAATACAAGGCTGTTATAGAAGAAATCGAAACCCTTCGAAACGCAGGCAGACCCACACTGGTCGGAACCACCTCCGTGGAAGTCAGTGAATTGTTGAGTAGAATGCTCAAGCAAAAAAACATTCCACACAATGTATTGAATGCGAAACAACACTCTAAAGAAGCGCAGGTGGTAGCAGAAGCAGGATTGGCCGGTGCAGTTACCATCGCTACCAATATGGCGGGTCGCGGAACCGATATCAAACTGGGGCCTGGCGTAAAAGAAGCAGGCGGACTGGCGATTCTGGGTACCGAAAGACATGAGAGCAGAAGGGTCGACAGGCAGTTGCGTGGTCGTGCCGGACGACAGGGTGATCCGGGTACCTCCAACTTTTTTGTTTCGTTGGAAGATGATTTGATGCGCATGTTTGGCAGCGAGCGAATTGCCAGCTTAATGGACAGGATGGGCTACAAAGAAGGGGAAGTGATCCAGCACAGCATGATCACCAAGAGTATTGAACGTGCCCAGAAAAAGGTAGAAGAAAACAACTTTGGCATACGCAAACGCTTACTCGAATATGATGATGTGATGAACAAGCAGCGGAATGTGGTGTACGGAAGAAGAAGTCATGCTTTGTTTGGCGAAAGACTCGCCCTCGATTTGGACAATGCCTTTTATGCGGTGGCGGAAAACCTGGTCGCCACTGCCCAAGAAACCGGTCAGTATGAGGAGTTCAAGTTGTCTGCGATCATGCACTTTGGATTGGATACGTCCATCACAGAAGCCGAAATCAATTCACAAGAGTTGTCAACGCTTGCCGATAGATTATACAAAGAGGCGCTGGCTCATTATGCACAAAAGAAGAAATCGATTGTGGAGCAAACGATTCCCATCATTCAAAACATTCGAAAAGAACAGGGCAATCATATTGAAAATGTAGCCGTTCCTTTTTCGGACGGTAAAAAGGCAGTACAAGCGATTGTTAATTTGGATAAGTATTTCGACACCCAAGGATTCGAGCTCATGAATGCCTTGGAAAGAAACATCACATTGGCGTTGATTGATGATGCGTGGAAAGAACACCTTCGGGCCATGGACGATTTGCGCCACAGTGTTCAAACCGCCGGATATGAGCAAAAAGACCCCTTGGTGATTTATAAAATCGAAGCCTTTGGCGCTTTTAAACAAATGAATGACGAAGTGAACAAGGAAATTGTGGGCTTCCTAAGTCATGCCAACATCCCAATGGAGCAGACCCGTGCAGGCCAAATCAAAGAAGGCCGTGCCCAAAAAACGGACATGAGCAGAATGAACATCAACAAAGCTGAGATTGATAGCGCCGGACAAAGTTACGGTGCCAATGAAAAAGATTATTTCGATCCTTCCACCCCCATTAAACAAGAACCCATTCGGGTAGAACCCAAGACGGGCAGAAACGATCCCTGTCCCTGTGGCAGCGGCAAGAAATTCAAACAATGCCATGGAAAGGATCTCTAATACATGTTCGATGAAAAGAACCATTTTGGTCATACTTTTCTTTGCTTTTTCGGGCAAAGCAATTTCTCAGGCCTATATCACCGACACGCTACAGCAAGGCAGGGTGTTGGTCTCCAAAGATTTACGTATGGATGTATTGGGTCAAAAAATGGCCGCTTACAACGAAGGATTGGCTAACAAAATTCAATTGGTGGATGGTTATCGGCTGATGTTGTTGAACACCACCGATCGGACCTTGGCCATGCGAATTCGTTCGGCACTGCTTCAACAATATCCCGACCACAAAATCTACATGACCTTTTTATCGCCCTACATCAAAATTAAATTCGGCAATTTTGTAGAAAAAGCGGCTGCAGAAGACATGCGTAAAAAATTACTTGAATCGAAACTGATTACAGGTAATATTTACATGTTGCCCGAGAAAGTCGAGTCCAAGCCCGACAAGGCGGTTCCAACCGAAGAATAGACCAATCAGCATATTGTTTGTACCTTCATTGGCAGAATGACAATAGATTTTTATGCTTGACACCATCCAACAACTTGCCCGTCAGTATGCGCCTTCATTCATTTCGGTGCGCCACCATTTGCATGCCCATCCTGAACTGAGTTTTGAAGAACACCAAACTGCAGCTTTTGTCCAAAGCAAACTGTCGGAATGGGGCATTCCTTTCGAAACAAAAGCCACTACAGGTGTAATCGGTCTGATTGAAGGAAAAAATCCCACTAAAAGAATCGTTGCCCTGAGGGCTGATATGGATGCATTGCCCATTCAAGAAGAAAACAAAGTGCCTTACCGATCAATGGTGGACGGCGTGATGCATGCATGTGGTCATGATGTGCACACTACTTGTTTGTTGGGTGCAGCCAAAATATTGCAAGAGACCAAAGACAAATGGGAAGGAACTGTCAAGCTTATTTTTCAACCCGGCGAAGAAAAAAATCCGGGCGGCGCCAGTTTGTTGATCAAGGAAGGCGTTTTGAAAAATCCTGCACCCGAAAAAATATTTGCCTTGCATGTTCATCCGGGCATGGAGGTGGGCACGTTCAGTTTCAGGGGCGGTATGGTTATGGCCAGCGCAGACGAAATCTACATATCAATCAAATGCAAAGGAGGACATGCGGCGGCGCCTCAATTCACGGCCGATCCTATTTTGATTGCTTCGCATCTGATCATCAGCTTACAGCAAATTGTGAGCAGAAACAACAATCCCTTCAATCCATCTGTATTGTCCATCACAGCAATCAATGGGGGCAATACCACCAACGTAATCCCATCGGAAGTTACATTAATGGGTACCTTTCGCGCAATGAACGAAGAATGGAGATTCAAGGCTCATGAATTGATCAAAAAACAAACCCAGGAATTGGTTCAATCAATGGGGGCAATGGTTGATGTGACCATCGATGTAGGTTATCCTTACGTGTTGAACAATGAGCCCTTGACGGCAGCAGCAAAAGAACTGGCCATTCAATATGCTGGTTCGGACAAAGTCTTTGAAACCGAACTGAGAATGGGTGCCGAAGATTTCGCCTTTTATGCCCACCAGATTCCCGCCTGTTTTTTCAGATTGGGAGCGGGCAATGTCTCCAAAAACATCACCAGCAATGTACATACGCCTACCTTCGATATTGACGAAGCCGCCATTGAGCATGGAATGGGTATGATGGCTTGGCTTGCCATTCAATCATAGGATACATCATCGTTGTTTCGTATCTTCTGCTAAATTTCTTTTATGAAAATTGCTTTCCATGGAGCCGCCAGAACGGTGACGGGATCAAAACACTTGGTTACATTATCCAACGGTAAGAAAATTTTGTTGGATTGTGGCATGTTTCAGGGGATGGGTGCCGAAACAACAGAACTCAATAGCGATTTTGGATTCAATCCTGCCGAAGTGGACTACCTGATTTTATCTCATGCGCACATTGATCATTGCGGGTTGATTCCAAAGTTGGTGAAAGATGGATATAAGGGAAATGTATACGCCACGCCCGCTACCAAAGAACTAGCAAAAGTGCTCATGGAAGACTCAGCAGGCATCCAGGAAAATGACATTAAGTATGAGAATAAAAAAAGGTCATTGCTGGGGTTGCCGTATGTAAAACCCTTGTATACAACCGAGGATGCCATAGCCGCAGCGGATACATTCATTTCTGTAGAGTATGACAAATGGTTTTCCATTGACGAGCAGATTGACTGTTGTTTCACGGATGCAGGACACATCATTGGCAGTGCCGCCGTGCACCTTCGGATCAAGGAGGAGGGCAGGCAAATCAACCTTTCATTCAGTGGAGACGTAGGCCGCTACAGAGACATCATATTGAAATCTCCGGCAACATTCAGCCAGGCGGATTACCTCATCATAGAGTCTACGTATGGAAATAGTTTGCACGACGAGCACCACCCCACAGTAGATGCCTTGTTGACTTGGATTGAACATACCTGTATCAAGAAAAAAGGCAAGCTGATCATCCCAGCCTTCAGTGTAGGAAGGACGCAAGAAATTTTATATTCATTAAACCAGCTGGA
>CAZCCN010000018.1:0-5854 GCA_964497085.1 uncultured Ferruginibacter sp. | reverse complement strand
CAATATTTTAATGAAAGAATCGCCAAGGTATTATTGAGTGACAGCGATCCTTTTGGATTCAAAGGTTTGAAATTTGTCAAAACCGTGGACGAATCCAAAATGCTCAATTATTACAAATCACCCTGTGTAATCATTTCTGCCAGCGGCATGGCAGAAGCCGGAAGGGTTAAACACCACATCAGCAACAATATCGAAAATAGCCGCAACAGTATTTTGCTCACCGGTTATTGCGAACCCCATTCGTTGGGCGGTCGATTGATGCGAAAGCCCACAGAGGTTAACATATTTGGCAAACCCCACGAGGTAAATGCAGAAATCGGGGAAATGCGCAGCATGAGCGCCCACGGCGATTACGACGATTTGAGTCAATTCCTTTCCTGTCAAGACCCAGCTCAAGTCAAAAAATTATTCATTGTTCATGGAGAATACCCGGTGCAGCTGGATTTTCAAAAGCGCTTGATTCGGAAAGGATTCAAGGATGTAGAGATACCGGCATTGCACCAGGAGGTGAAGCTTTTGTAGTCCTGTAGGCATGCGGCTCTTTACAATCGCAAAATATCCTATTTTTATAGGATCATCCTATTGTTAATCTATAACATTCCTCCTGCGTCTTTGCCTGCATGAAAAGCCGTTTATATACATTACTCAAATTTTTGGGAATAGGATTGGCCGTTTTAGTGCTACTAATCTTGTCTGCTACGTATTTTTTATCTGAACGATTTGATGATGAAGTGAAATCATTTGCCAATGAGCACCTCAATACCGAACTGAATTTCTCCAAATCCAGACTCTCATTTTTTAACCACTTTCCGAGTCTTACCCTTACCTTGTACAACTTCAGTTTAAAAGGAGCGGCTCCCTTTCAGCAAGATACTTTGCTTGCATCTAAAGAGATCGCATTGGGTGTGGACTTGTGGTCTGTTTTCAAGGGAGACATGATCGTGAACAAAGTCTTTTTAACAGATGCCCGTATCAATGTCAAAGTGGATGCATCCGGTAAGGCCAATTATGATATTTACACTTCTTCCGATACCTCCCGTGTCAGCCCTTCAGACTCCTCGGACGATCTGAGCCTGCAAATTGAAAAGCTGATGATTGAAAACAGCAGCATTGATTATGACGACCAGTCGATGCCGATGCAATTCAGCGCCAAAGGATTCAACTATTCTGGAAAAGGCGATCTGAGTAAATCAATCTTTGACCTTGCATCACAAGCGAACATTGAATCTTTTGATTTCAATTATGACCATCAATATTATTTTGTCTCCAAAAAAATTCAGGGAGACCTCGTAACCAAAATCAACACCCAATCTCTTTCTTTCTTTTTTGAAAGAAACGACCTGCGCATCAATGATTTGCCCATTCATTTCAATGGAATGTTTGCGTTTCTGAAAAAGGGGTATCGCATGGATTTTAACATCAGCGCCCAGTCAACCGAACTAAAAGACATCATCTCTGCCATGCCACAAGACTACATTCATTGGATGGAGCAAACAGATGTCAGGGGTAAGGCGAGTGTGGGGGTCCGATTATTTGGCGATTACATTTCTGACACAGACACCTTGCCTTCCTTGGTCATGAATGTGGATGTGCAGGGTGGTTATGTTGCCTATCAGCAAGCGCCTTTTCCCATTCAAGATCTCTTTCTCCATTTGGATGCGCGTGTTCCTCATTTTAATCTAGATAGTACAGAAGTGAACATGGACAGTCTTTCATTTGGCATCGAGAAGGGCTTTTGCAAAGCCTCCCTGAAAACAAAAGGGTTAGACAATCCTACGATAGCGGCTAACATCCATACAGAAATTGATCTGGGAAAAATACAACGGGCCATCGGGCTGAAAGCGTTTGACATGAGGGGGCAATATGGATTGAAGTTACAAGCAGCAGGAAGGTGGGTAAGGGAACAAAATCCTGCTTCTGTGCAGCCCGATACCATTGTCTCCAGCATTCCTTCCTTCTCCGTTCAATCTTACCTCAAAAACGGCTATTTTAAAAACAGGCAAACGGCCCAAGCTGTTGACCATCTTTCTTTCAATCTGGAAGCATCCTGCAAGGATCATCAATATCGCAATACTTCCGTGTCCCTCAAAAACATTGAGGCGACCTTTCTGGGTAATTTCATCAAAGGATATGTTGCCATCAATGGTGGCCCTCAGCTGTTTGTCGATGGCAAACTGCAGTCAAAGATTCAGCTGGCTTCCTTGCAAAAGATATATCCGGTGGATAGCTTACAGTTGCAAGGGAATCTTCGGGCTAACATTGCCGCAAGAGGCGTCCTGGATATTGATAAAAAAATATTTCCCACAACCCATGCCACTATTGATCTGGTGAACGGAATGATTCAAAGCAAATATTATCCCAAGCCAATAGAGAAAATAAACATCCAAGCTTCACTCCATAGCACTAAAGGAGCATTGAGACAAACTAGTCTGGCCATTCAGCCCGTGTCGTTTTTGTTTGAAGGGCATCCATTTATGCTCCATGCCTCTCTGCAGAATTTTGAAAACATTCATTACGACATTGCCTCACAGGGTATTTTGGATTTGGGTCATTTGTGCAAGGTGTTTGCATCTGATGCTTTTGATGTGACAGGACAAATCAAAACCCATTTGGCACTGAAAGGAAACGAGCAAGATTTAAAAGAGGCGCGGTATGAGAAACTGCACAACACCGGCACCTTGGAAATGAAAGACATTGTAATGCAATCTGAATATTTTCCATACCCTTTTCATGTAGACAATGGTGTTTTTATCTTTGTTCAAGATTCCATTCGCCTGCAGTCCATCCGAGTGGGGTATGGTCATTCAGACCTGACATTTAACGGAAGTGTTGCCAATATTTTGCCTTACTATCTAAGAGATGAACCATTGAGGGGGCGCTTTACATTGGATAGCAAATACCTAGACGTCAATCAGTTCATGGCGGCTGTCCCAGCGCCCAATGCTTCAAATGAAACCCATGTACCTGCCACACCATCCGGTGTAGTTGTGGTGCCACCCAACCTAGATGTCAACGTTTTCACCAATGTGGGCAAAATCAAATTCGGCACCATGAACATATCAGATGCTCATGCCAGTTTGTCCATGCAGCAAGGAACGCTTTCTATTCACAAGGCTGGCTTTGTCATGATTCAGGCGCCTGTAGAGATGACGGCTACTTATTATAGCATGAGCCCCACCAGGGCCTATTTTGATTACCGCATCCATGCCAAATCGTTTGATATCAGAAGAGCTTACAACGAAGTGCCCCTGTTCAGGGAAATGGTCAGTTCGGCTGCAACTGCTCAGGGAATTATCTCATTGGATTATCAACTCAAAGGAAAACTGAATGCAGGAATGAGTCCAGTGTTCCCTTCTTTGGAAGGAGAGGGCGTATTGTCTGTTCAAAAGGCCAAAATAAAAGGATTTAAATTGCTCACCGCCATCAGCAAAGCAACCGAAAAAGACAGCTTGAACAATCCCAGTGTATCCAATATTCAAATCAAAACTTCCATCAAAAACAACCTCATTACCCTGGCACCCCTCAAAATGAAAATTGCAGGATTTAGACCCAGGATACAAGGCCAGTCTTCATTTGATGGGCACATCAATTTCAAATGTAGACTCGGCTTGCCTCCACTCGGAATCATTGGTATTCCATTCAGCATTACTGGTACCCAATCCAATCCTATCGTGAAAATGAAAAGGGGAAAAAATAACCAGCCCTTAACAGAGACCTCTGATGACGAAGCGGAAGAGTAAGCATTGAATTTTATTTATCTTTAATGTCGATTCATTTTTATGTAACGCTTTAATACTATTTCTATGCATCGCGTACTATTGTGTATTTTTATTACCATCAGTTGTAGCTTCTTTTTGTCTTGTAAAACAGCAAAAACGACTAGCCAATCCGAAGGCCTGTACGCAGGAGTCTGGCAACTTTCTTCCATCAAAGGCCAACCCTTGTCTGCAGCTGTCGCCTCATCGGCTATTCCCACCCTTCAATTCCAAACGGACGGAACCCTAGTGGGTTTCACGGGTTGCAATCGTTTTAATGGACGATACAACCCCCAAGCAAAAGCTGGAATGTTCCAACCCGGTGCAATGACCAAAATGTATTGTGAAGGCTCTGTAGAACATGAATTTTTGGCCCTCTTGCAACAGAATTTCTATAAAAGGGAAACAATTGATTCTGTTCAATGCCAATGACATACTCATGAGCTTTATTCAACAATAAGCTACTTTCTATGAAATCATTTCTGCTATTTCTATTTGCTGTATCCTGCATAGTAGGCTGTACTAATTCTGCCGAACAAAAAGCCAGGGCGCTGGTGGATGATTTTTACAATCAATACCAACCGGGAGATTATCGCATGGCCGATACCAGCCGTTTGTCTTCACCACTCAATGCTTTATTGAAAAAAGCGGCCCTTATACAACAGGAAGATGCCAGTAGGTTACAAGCCGTTCATTCCACCGATAAACCCCTCATGATCGAAGGCGATATTTTCACCAGTTTATACGAGGGGGCGAATAAGCATACTATTTTGCAAACAATCAAGCAAGTCAACCAGACTTTGGTGGTGGTATCTTTTTCGAACACCCACTATGGCATACACAATTGGGTGGACACGGCTGTTCTTGTAAAAGAGCCTGCTGGTTGGAAAATTGACAATGTATTGTATGATGCCAAGCAAGGTTCATCAAGGAGCCTTCAACAGGCACTATTGAATTTTTTGAGTCTGAGCTCCAGCAATTAAATCTATTTCAACAATCAAAAAAATATCAATGCTGAAATTCTGTTCGGTTCTTGTTTTTTTTATTTTATCGATGACCTGCTTTGCTCAAAGCAATCTCATGTATTCAAAAGCGGATAGCTTGCTGAATCTGGCTTATCAAAATTTAAGGAATTCCTGCAACGAAGTGCAAAAGGAAAATCTTAAGGATGAGCAGTTGGTTTGGCTTGCAAGCAGGAATGTTTTCTTTAAAAAGAATGTATCCGTAAAAGAGAGGGTTCAATTTGTCCAAAAAAGAATTCAGGCGATAACAAATACAACTTCCGCTAATTATGCCGCAGATACCTATCAAGTTGACTTTTCAGGCATGTATCAGCTTTCTTTTAAAACAAAATCTCCTGACAATCCGTTTGGTAAAATTGAAGTATCTAGGTTTACCGATTCATCGATCATTTTGAACCTGCATTATGTTGGGGCATCTCCCGGAAAAAACATGGGTTTTATCAAAGACACACTTTGGGTGAAAGACAATAAAGCGCTGTATCAAACACCGGAAGACACCAGTTGTCGGGTTGTATTCACTTTTTTCCAGCGAGGTGTGAAGGTTGAGCAAGTGTCCGGTCTATCTTCTTTTGCCTGCGGTTTTGGCAGAAATGTCCATGTGGATGGTTTTTATGAAAGAAGCAGTCCCGTCAAAACTTCTGCCATGTTACGTCCAGGAACCATTGGCATTACGCTTCAATGGCTTGGCTGGGAAAAAAGAGGAGTGGTGCAGTTAACCGACTTGCGTGACGGCCGTTTCAAAATTAAGGGCGGACAGAAGAATAGCACAAGTAGTGATTTTATCGAAATAGAGGGAATCCTGCAGGTGCTTACTCCATCAAACCTGGTATTTGAAGGAATCATCAAAACCCAAGTATCTTATATTAATAAAGGCGCCGTATGTGTTCGCCAGGGGAAATACCATTTCGTTTCTGTAGCCGGCAAAAAATACTGGCGATTAAAAGAGACAGCCAATTGTGAAGGAGGGATGGTGGTGGATTATATTGATTTGTATTTGAACTAGCGGATAATAAAGTTTAAAAAGTTAAAATGGTTTCAAAGGTTGAAGTGTCTCTGCCCAACCTATTAAACTTCTTC
>CAZCCN010000017.1:18267-19304 GCA_964497085.1 uncultured Ferruginibacter sp. | reverse complement strand
GGCTATGACCATGGCTCCCGGTGTGATGAAATCAAAAGCTTTTAGTATTTCAGAGAAGGTATTTTGTCCGTCTGCTTGAATAAAGGCGTCGTCGCCTTCTACGTCTTTATCCCATCCCAATGCATGCGGAATTTGTTTTAATATAATCAATAGCCCAATTCCAGTTAGCATTCCTTTGATGACAGAAGAAGGGAAGAAATGCGCAATGAAACCTGCTTTTAAAAATCCCAGTATCAGCTGGAAAGCGCCCGCTACCAACACGGCAGTTAAAAATGCATTCCAATTGCCACCCAGTGTAGCAAGGGAGGTTACCACTATAACCGCCAATCCTGCAGCAGGTCCGCTGACTCCCAAAGGCGAACCGCTGATGCTACCGACCACAATGCCACCAATGATGCCGGCAATGATACCTGAAAACAAGGGTGCACCCGAAGCCAGCGCAATGCCAAGACAAAGCGGAACTGCCACAAAGAATACGATAATGCTTGCGGATAAATCATTTTTAAAATGCTTAAAGAAGGAAGTAGTTTGCATACGTAATGAATTTAAATCAAAAATAGTAATATTATTCTAAATAATAGTATTACTATCACAAATAATTGTAAAATATCACTTTTTGCGTATGTTTGTATCACCCAAATGTGTGACGCTAAACAGGATGCTTCATGAAACTACAATTAAACATAACTATTAATGAAGGATTGTATCTCCGAAATCCGGAGGGGTCTGACTTAGGTAAAAATATTGTCAAACATAGTATTGTCTGGATTCATCAACATGGGTTTGAGTCCTTTACCTTCAAAAAATTAGCCGAAGAGATTGGCACCACTGAAGCGGGAATCTATCGGTATTTTGAAAACAAACACAAGCTTTTACTCTACCTTACATCCTGGTATTGGGGTTGGTTAGAATTTCAAATTGCGTTTCAAACCAATAACATCAAAGATCCTGAAGTAAAGCTGAAGAAAGTCATCAAATTATTGGCTTCAACCGTAGAGGATGACCTTCAAACGAGTCACGTGGATGAGCATTTGCTT
>CAZCCN010000017.1:12671-18257 GCA_964497085.1 uncultured Ferruginibacter sp. | reverse complement strand
CCATATGATTTCAGCTTGTAGACCCAATTATAAATATCCAAAATCACTGGCTACGACTGTCATAGAAATGGCTCATTTTCAAAATTTCTTTATGAGGCATTTACCCTCACTTACTGATTTCGGAAAAACAAAAACGGAAACAGATGTCATATCGTTTTTAAATGACTTGGTTTTCGGGCCTTTGAAAAAATAATTTAATTTTTGGGTTCATTGTTTAATGGCAGGAGTCTAACATTCATCAGGGCTTTACACTGATAATCTGCACTTCATACAACCCGCTAAAGAGATAAGTTTTTCCTGTTGCAATTTCGGTACATAGATGCCGGGTTCTTTTTTTGAGTCCCTTTTTAAATATCCGTCCGCCTGCAATGGTAAAATGATCATTGATGGATAGTTGTTCCACTGTTAACTGCCCCTCCTTTTTATTGTCGTACTTTCGAAGGGTTCTGAGAAGCTTCTCGTCTCCGCAGCTGCTGGCGGAAGGGTTTTTCAGCGATTGCAGCAATGTCGATTCAATATCGGCGGGAAAAATTTTTTTCTGCACAAAGGATGCAAGAATTTTACCAAACTCGTTTTTCCATTCTTTGCCATGGGGCTGAATTTGACCCCCATATTTTTCAAAAGCAAATAAATGAGCCAGTTCATGAAGAAGGGTTATCAAAAAGCTGTATTGATTGAGGTTTCCGTTGATGCTGATTCGATGACCTTTATCTTGATGTGCGTGTCGATAATCTCCCAAAATGGTTTGCCTTTGTCGGGTAACGGTCAGCTGAACTTTATATTGATGTAAATAAAAATATACATCCTCAAAACAATGTTCGGGCAGGTATTCTTTTAATTGCTCAAACGGAACTTGATGTTTAGGCATGTTTGTTTTTATTCAGCCGGAAGGTGATGGAAACTTCGATGGTCAGGTATAACAAGTATACAAAAAGAGAAAGAAAGATAGCCCTTTTGTTGAATTGTTCACCGATCCAGAGCGTGTATCCAAGTACGGCAAGTACCGTGGCGAACATTTTCAGCATCATGCTGGATAGAACCATTCGGACAAATACATTCGGATTGGGATGCCCAATGCTTTTCAGTTGGATGACAGAGGATAAAACAGTAAGCAAGAAAAAAAAGCCGTTGGCAGCCATCAATACATTTGTGTCAATATGAAGGGCTGTCAGCTGGGCTCGAAGGCCAATCAACAATGCTGTACAAATCGCAAACACAATGCCGATAGGAGCCAGGTGTCGGGGGCGAATGGTCATACTCGATTATTTTTTGATATTGGTTTCTTTGATGGTTTTGACAATGATGGCCAGAATAAACAACAAGGGGAAGATCCACACGCACATGGGCGTGGCAATGTGAAGCCATTGGTCGGTTCTGCTTCCAATATACAAGCACAAACCTATGCCGATCAGGATTTGGCTTCCCAGACTGGCAAATTTCCACAAGAATCGATTGTCTTCTTTCCTTTTCATTTCAATGGGGAGGAGGTTCGGAAAAGCATTAGTCATCAATGTTCTCTACGGCAGGCAATGTAAGGTTGTTGGTGTCTGTTTTCACAACGGTACCTTTCAATACTTTCTGAATATTTTCAAGATACTTTTGTTGATATTGCAGGGTCATCTCCATTGAATCTGTTCTGATTTTTAAGTTTCGGTATTCCCTCATTTGCTTTGCACTGCCAAATCCTGCACCAGGCAAATAATATTTCAGGGGCGTGAATACAATCAGTGAAGTGGTTAATACGATCATCAGCACAAAAACAGTGCTCATGAATATATATACGCTTAATCTGCTGAGTTTGAATTTGACCACTTCTTCAAAAGTGTCTTCGTTCATAACAATCAGTCTGTACTGGTTTCTTAAGCGTTTTAGCCGGTTGTTGGCATCAAATATTGCCATAGGTTGGTTTTCTTATATTAAAAGTACAAAACGATCTGCATTATTGGGCATCATTCGCTTGTAAAATAGCCCGATTCATCCTATATCTATCTTATTGTGAATAAAATAGTTAAACTTGTTTTGAGCGGCTTGTTTTTTGATGGTTTTGAACCAAAAATTGCCGATATTTAACCCGAATAAAGGGGCAAAACACTTTTGTCAAGGGCTTACATGATTAAAACTGGTCCATAGCTTTTTACCGGTCTTTGATCAATGCAATAGCCCTTCCTCTACCAATGAAAAAAGGCTTTATACATATTATCTTGTCCAGTGCGCTGTTTTTTTTCAGTGCACCCGTCTTGTTGGCCCAGCCAACATGGACGATTGATCCGTTTGGAAAGGAAAAAAAGCCAGCTCAGTACGAAGAAAAGAAATTGGGTTCTGAAAAGACGAGCGAAAAAAAATTCACCCTTTTTCGCAGGATCATCCAGAACAACGTATCCCATTACAATTTTTATTTTAATGCCCATAACAAGCTTGACCATGTGATTGAAAGCGCCAAAATCGCACACAAAGACGATTATGCCCAATTGCTCTCTTTTTATCCCTACAGTTTGGATTTTACGGCTGGCCAAAAAACAGAATTGGACTCTGTCATTTACAAAGCGACGGCAGGCATCTTGGTACACGATTTAAGAACCGATTGGGTAGACAACCTGTATCTGCTGATAGGGAAGGCCTATTACTACCGTAAACTTTACGATTCGGCAGCATTGACTTTTCAGTTTATCAATTACAATCTGTTTCCCAGAAAAAAGAATGAGGAGGACAACAGGGTTGTAGGTGCCAATGAAGCCGCTCGCTCCAATATGCTGTCTATCGCCGACAAGGAAAAGAGAAATATATTTCAAAAAGTGGCCTCATTGCCTCCAAGCCGAAACGATGCATTGATTTGGCTGGCCCGAACGTTTACCGAACAGGAACATTATGGAGAGGCTGCCGGCATGATTAATTTGTTGCACAACGATCCCAATCTTCCTGCAAGATTGCAAAACGACCTTTCTGCAGTGACCGCGTATTGGTTTTACAAGCAACAAATATTTGACAGTGCCGCATTTCACCTCAGGAATGCGCTTTCTGCTGCAGACAATAAAAACGACCGAGCCAGGTGGCAATTCTTATTGGCTCAATTGAATGAAGTCAACGGTCAATTTGACCAGGCGGCTTCTTGGTATGCCAAAGCCGGAAAGAAAAGTGCTGATCCGTTGATGGATATTTTTTCTCATCTCAACAGTGCCAAGATGTTGAGGAATCAACATGATTTGAAAGAACTAGACAACAGCATTGCTTCTTTGAAAAAAATGTCTAACCGGAATAAGTATGAATCATACAGAGACATTATTTTTCACAGTATGGCTCAGTTGCTCCTTAAAAAGGCAGATACGCTTAATGCGGTCGCTAGTTTGAAAAAATGCATTCAATACAATGCCAGCAATTCGTCGTATCGCAACAAAGCATTTTTGGCTTTGGGCAAAATCGATTATGCCCAAAGAAATTACAAAGCCGCGGCCAATGATTACGACAGTGTGGATATGGCCTCACTCCCCAAAGGCGAAGATTCGGCTCAAATAGCAGCATTGAAGGCTTCGCTTGTAAAGATAGCCGGCCACTTGGAGACCATTGAGCGCGAAGACAGCCTGCAAAAAATTGCAAAATTACCAGCGCAGGAATTGGATCAGTTCATCAAGAAGC
The DNA here is from genome assembly GCA_964497085.1 of uncultured Ferruginibacter sp. GTDB lineage: Bacteria > Bacteroidota > Bacteroidia > Chitinophagales > Chitinophagaceae > Ferruginibacter. The sequence continues at coordinate 14,627 of CAZCCN010000017.1, read as the reverse complement.
AATTGAAGCAATTGAAGAAAGCGCAAGGTGACAAACAAGAAGAGACAAATATTGTTGATGCATTCACCTCTTTTGATGCCACCAATGCCGGCCCGGTCGATTTGTTTGCAACTGGCACTGGCGAATGGTATTTTTATAATGCATCCCTCAAAGCCAAAGGATTTTCCGAATTCAGAAGCAAATGGGGTAAAAGAGACAACAAAGACAATTGGCGTCGAAAGTCGTTTTTGGATATGTCTGCTTCCGCCACAGACCCTTTAGCAGGTGGAGATCCGTTTGCTGTCCTGAATGCCCCCATCGTGAATGCTAAAACAGACAAAGGAATCAGCTACGATGCATTGATGGCAGCCCTGCCCATTCGTCCTGACCAATTGGATAGCAGCCATAGTGTGATTGCCCGTGCGTTGTTCCAATTGGGAGGAATTTTTGAAAACGAGCTGGAAGACTACCGCACCGCCATTTTTTATTATGAAAATTATTTATTGAGATATCCTAGCAGGGACTCCAACGGAGCTGTTCTTCTAGGATTGTATCATTGCTATTACAAATTGGGAGATCTGTCCAAAGCGAATGAGTACAAAAATAAACTGCAATCTGATTTGCCATTCAGCCCCTCTGCGATCATGTTAAGTGGCAAGTATGTTTCAAAAGGGGATGCTGCCAACCCGGCTATATCCGCTCAATACGAAACCATCTATCAATTGTTTATTTCAGGTGAATTTGATCGGGCGTTGGCTCAGAAGAAAACTGCCGATAGCTTGTATGGTAAAAATTATTGGACGCCTCAGCTGCTCTATATTGAAGCGGTGTACTACATCAAAATGCAACAAGACAGTCAGGCCATTCAAGTGTTGAATCAAATAACCCAATTGTATCCGGGATCTATTCTTTCAAAAAAGTCCATTGTGTTGGTGGATGTGTTGAAAAGAAGAAAAGAAATTGAACAACACTTGACCAGTTTGCAGGTAGACAGGGTGCCAGAAGATACCAAGATCATTGTCTCTGACAATCAAGCGATGGCGGTTCAAGCCCCTCCCAAGTCCGTTCCTGCTATTGTTAAGCCATTAAATCCTCCCACTTTGCCCATGGCAATCGTGAAGGATTCTTCTATCAAGCTTCCAGCCAACATGGTCAGCGGTCCTTTTACATGGTATCCTGATAAATCACATGTTGTATTGATGATTTTGGATAAGGTAGACCCGGTGTATGTAAATGAGTCTAAGAATGCTTTCAATCGGTACAATCAAGGCAATCAATTGTCCGTCATATCAATTACCAAAGACCAGCTGGATGCACAAAAGGCTTTATTGATATTCAATCGGTTTGACAATGCCACTGCTGCATTTGATTACATGAACAAATTGAAACGAGCCGCCTCATCAGAGGTGTCTTGGCTGAGTCCTTCAACTTATTCTTTTATCATTATCTCTGATGATAATCTAATTGAATTGAAAAAGTCCAAAGACCTGGGTTTGTATAAGCAATTATTGAACAATCAATACCCTGGCAAGTTTTAGAAAAGTATTGTAAGCAAGCAATCGAAAAAATATATGACAAATTCTGTTAGAATGTTTTGGCGCATCTTTTTTGGGGGAGTGGGTTTTGTTGTCTTATTGTTTTTAGCTGCCAACTTCGGGCTCTTTGGCAAGATGCCTTCTTTGCAGGAGTTGGAAAATCCTGAAGCGGATTTGGCGAGCGAAATCATCAGTGCAGATGGCGTTCTGATGGGTAAATACTACTCAGAGAATAGAAGTGAAGTGAAATACCAGCAAATTTCACCCAATGTGGTTAATGCTTTGATTGCGACAGAAGACGAGCGTTTTTATGAGCATTCAGGCATTGATGCACCTGCGATAGCAAGGGTTGTTTTTACAGCTGGTACGCAAGGTGGCGGCAGTACGATTACCCAACAGTTGGCTAAGATGATTCTAAGGCAGGGCAGGGGCAATATCTTGG
>CAZCCN010000017.1:0-12661 GCA_964497085.1 uncultured Ferruginibacter sp. | reverse complement strand
TACAGAAAATTAAGGAATGGGTTGTAGCCGTTAAACTGGAGAGAAATTTTACCAAAGAGGAGATCATTACGCTGTACTTGAATCGTGCACCATGGGGGAATGTGTATGGTATTCGGAATGCGTCTAGAACCTATTTTCAAAAAGAACCCATTGATTTGAATATTGAAGAAGCAGCAGTGTTAATAGGCATGTTGAAAGGTTTTATATACGAACCCATCCGACATCCCAAATCTTCTTTGACGAGAAGAAACATTGTGATCAATCAGATGGTTGTTGCCAAACAGCATTTTTTGACACCCGATCAAGGAAAAGCTTTGCAATCAAAGCCGTTGATTACCAGTTACAAAAAAATTGATGAGAATGTGGGCATTGCTCCTTATTACAGGTCGGTGCTGATTGATGTGCTGAAAGGTTGGTGCAACGAACACAAGAATCCTAAAACAGGAGAGCCTTACAATCTTTTTAAGGACGGATTGAAAATATACACCACCATTGATTCGAGGATGCAGCGGTATGCCGAACAATCTGTGGAGGAACACATGCCGGTGATTCAGCAGAAACTGGATGCATATTTTAAAATAAAGGGCAATACGCTCTGGAAGGGACATGACAACGTCATTGAGGCGGCGATGAAATATACCGAGCGCTGGAAGTCAATGCAAGAAGATGAGGTGGATCCTGAAATCATTAAAAAGTCTTTTTTTCAACCCGTTCCTATGAAAGTGTTCAGTTGGTTTGGTAATGAAAAGCATGAAAAGGACACCATCATGACGCCTTTCGATTCAATCAAATACCACAAACAATTGTTGCAAACTTCCTTTGCTGCCATGGATCCCAGAACGGGCGAAATCAAAGCATGGGTGGGCGGCATCAATTACAAATGGTTCAAGTTTGACCATGTGACTGCCAGGAGACAGGTTGGTTCTACTTTTAAGCCCTTGCTGTATACTTTGGCTGTGACCGATGCGGGGTACACGCCTCAAACCTATATTCCCGGAGGCCCCCTCACATTGGGTGGCAAAACCATTAGTACCGGAGGAGGTACCATGGCCTATTGCTTGGCCAAATCACTGAATGGCGCCGCTTGGCATTTGATGGGCACCATTGGTGTCAAAAGAACCATTGAATTTGCGCAACAATGTGGCATACAGACAAAGTTGCCGCCTTATCCGTCCATTGCCTTAGGATCAGCTGAAATACCGATGTTGGAAATGCTTCAGTCCTACACGATGTTCCCGAACAGAGGCTACAACACACCGCCTGTGTACCTGACAAGAATTGAAGATAAAAATGGCAACCTGTTGTATGAGTTTCCTATTTCCCAAAGCAAACAACTGATTGGCGAGGCAGATGCTTATACCATGGTCAAGTTGATGCAAGGTGTAGTGGAATTTGGTACAGCCAGAAGAATCAATAGTTATTATATCCCTGCTGAAAAAGCGGGTAAAACAGGTACCACCAATGGCAATACCGACGGCTGGTTTATCGGATATACACCTGAATTGCTGGCAGGCACCTGGGTAGGTTGTGAAGATCCTTTTATCCCAATTTATACAAACAACAGTGGTGGTGCGGAAATGTCTGCCCCCAAATGGGGTTTGTTCATGAATAAAGTTTACGGAGATTCGAAGTTGAATTATGGAAAGTCTTTGACATTTGATCAGCCCCAGGAATTGAAGGATGACCCCATTTATGCGGACATCAATTTTGCAAACATCGCCAATACCGGAGACAGCTTGGATGAAGAATTGGGCAGCGGTGCGGCGGATGATTTCATGGGGTCTGATTTGTTGAACAATCCAGACAATCAACCCACCAATAAGCAAAATAAAAAAGGGACGGATACTGTCCCCAAGCCAAAGTCACCTGCGGCTGCCATCAAGCCAGGCGATAAGAAAATCATCACCAAGCCTGGTGCGAAAAGCAATGATTACTGAGGATGTTTGACTACAAGGTTTTTCTGCCAAGTATTTTTAAGCCATAATGTTTGTTGTCCATAATGGCGATGTTGGGTAAATGCCCCCATTCTTGAAATCCCAATTGGGTGAATAATTGCAGGCTTTCTGTATTGTGTTCAAAAATAAATCCAAGCAACGTATGAATGCCCAAGGTGGGCGATTGCTCAATGGCATACTGTAAAATTTCTTTTCCGTATCCTTTACCCCGATGGGCTTCATGGAGATAAAGGCTGATCTCTGCATTGCCCTGGTAGGCAGGTCTCCCATAAAAATCTTGAAAACTGACCCATCCGATAGGTTCTTGGCTATCATTCTGCACCATCCAAAGGGGACGAGTAGCAGGATTGTGGGCATGAAACCAGGGTGTTTTATCCGCAACAGACACAGGTTCGGTGTCGGCCGTCACCCGTCTGCCGGCAATGGTTGAATTGTATACAGATACAATAAACGGCAAGTCCTCTATGGTAGCAATGTGGTAATGCATGCAATCAATCTCTGTGCAAATTACTAAAAGCCCTCAAAAAAAATCCCATCCGATGGATGGGACCGTAATATTATACAAGGTACATTAAGCAACAGCTTTATTGAACAACGCAGCTGCTTCGCTCAACAGAATGGCGCTCTGTACTTTCAAGCCGCTTTCATCAATCAGTTTTTTGGCTACATCTGCGTTGGTTCCTTGCAACCTGACAATGATGGGAATATCAATGTTTCCAATGCTTTGATAAGCATCGATTACGCCCTGTGCCACCCGGTCGCAACGAACAATGCCACCAAAAATATTGATGAGGATGGCTTTTACTTTAGGGTCTTTTAAAATGATGCGAAAGCCAGCTTCTACAGTCTGGGCATTGGCTGATCCGCCTACATCTAAAAAGTTGGCAGGGTCACCGCCGCTCAATTTGATCATGTCCATGGTGGCCATGGCCAATCCTGCGCCATTCACCATACAGCCCACATTGCCATCCAGTTTGACAAAGTTCAGATTGTGTTTGCCTGCTTCTACTTCTGTGGGGTCTTCTTCGCTTTCATCTCTGAGGGCTGCAATATCTGCATGACGAATTAGGGCGTTGTCGTCAATATTCATTTTACAATCTACGGCAATGATTTTATCATCACTGGTTTTGAAGAGGGGATTGATTTCCAACATGCCACAGTCCAACTCAACGTAGGCATTGTACAAGTTCGTTACAAACTTTACACAGTTTTTGAAAGCTTCGCCACTCAATCCAAGATTGAATGCAATTTTACGGGCCTGAAATGCCTGTAGTCTGCCGCCGGGGTGGATGTATTCTTTAAATATTTTTTCAGGTGTATCGTGCGCTACGTCTTCAATATTCATGCCGCCTTCCGTGCTGTACATGATCACATTTTTGCAAGTGGATCTGTCCAGCAGGATAGACAAGTAAAATTCTTTAACGGGATTGGGGCCCTCATAATACACGTCTTGTGCCACCAGTACCTTACTCACCAATTTCCCATCTGGTCCTGTTTGAAGGGTCACCAGAGTTCCACCAAGAATATTGTCGGTAATTTTTTGAACGTCTTCAGCACTTTTTGCTACTGCTACCCCTCGTTGGTCTTTTCCGATAATGGTGCCTTTTCCACGTCCACCTGCATGAATCTGGGCTTTTACCACAGCAAATTTGCTGCCGTATTGCGTATGGATTTGGCGATAGGCTTCCTCCGCTTCTTTCACAGTGCCACAGGCAATTCCTTCTTGAACAGGTACACTGTATTTTTTCAAAAGTTCCTTGGCTTGGTATTCGTGTAAGTTCATCTCAAAAAATTTGTGCAAAGATAGGCAAAAAAGCCATTCTATCAGGTATGCCACCGGGCTGATTTATCCCGCTTTTTATCGTTTTCCTAACCTGAAGTTGATTAAATTTGCTCCCATTAAACCAATCCAGCAATGATCAATAAAATCAAAGAAGCCGTAGCCTATATCCAGTCCAAATACAACAACACACCCACCGTGGGCATCGTTTTGGGAAGTGGACTGGGTAGTTTTGTAGGAGAAATCAAGATTGAACAGGAAATATCCTACAGCGACATACCGCACTTCCCTGTTAGTACGGTGGAAGGTCACAGCGGCAAATTGATTTTGGGAGAATTGAGTGGCAAAAAAGTAGTGGCCATGGCGGGTCGTTTTCACTTTTATGAAGGATACGAACCGGAAGCAGTCGTATTCCCCATCCGGGTGATGAAATACCTGGGCATCCAAACGCTTCTCTTGAGCAATGCGGCAGGCGGTGTCAATACCGATTTTAAAGTGGGCGATTTGATGATCATCAAGGACCATATCAGTCAATTTACCCCCAATCCACTGATTGGTAAAAATGAAAAAGAATTTGGTCCGCGTTTTCCAGACATGAGTGAGCCCTACAGCAAAGCGCTGATACAAAAAGCCAAGCAAATTGCAGCGTCACAGTCTTTTCAAATAAAAGAAGGTGTTTATCTGGGCGTTACGGGTCCTACGTTCGAAACCAGGGCCGAATACAAAATGATTCATGTATTAGGGGGTGATGCAGTGGGAATGAGTACGGTACAGGAAGTCATTGTAGCCGTTCACATGGGGCTGCCTTGTTTTGCCATCAGCGTCATCACAGATGTGGGCATCAGAGAAGAAGAAAACACCATTACCCATGAAGAAGTGTTGCAAGCAGCCAAAGAAGCTGAACCCAAGCTTACCCATATCTTTAAAGAACTGGTAGCTGGTCTGTAATGGATGACTCTAGCAAATGAAAAAAACAATTTGTGTCATATGGTTGTCTCTGATTGTTGTTGTGGGATTTGCACAACGGCAACCTTTTGTGAAGAAACCCACAGGGGTTTCTGAGAATGGAGCTGTTCCTGGCAATGCAACTTCATCGGAACTCCTCAATCCATCCGGTTCACCCCGAAAAGATTCACTTGCATTTGAACACAGGAACGATGCCAAAGATTCCATCACATTAACCTATCAATTTCTGGATGAGATCAAAATCCATTCTATTGATTCTTCGGTAGATGATTTTGATAAATATTATTCAGTCCCTTCTACGTATCAATATTTGGGTAACAACGGAGCTGCTGCTTTCTCCTTATTGTATCAAGCGCCTCGACATGCCGGTTGGGACTTGGGATTTCATGCATTCGATGTGTACAAATACACTGTTGAATCAACCAGATATTATACCACCACCAAACCATTCTCTTCTTTAAGTTATCAATTGGCATCCGGTAAAGAACAAATGCTCAAAGCAGGCCATACTCAAAATCCTTCCACCCGACTCAATGTAGGTTTCGATTACAAGCTGATCAGTGCGCCTGGCTTTTTTGTGACCCAAAACAACAACCACAACGCTTTCCGGGTTTTTGGCCATTACCAAGGCGCTAAAAAACGAGCCGCTACTTATTGGTCTGTGGCAGGGAACAACATCAGGGCCTCCGAAAACGGGGGCATTGTCAATGATACACTTCTGCTTGATCCCAATAGAAAAGATCGCTTCAGCGTTCCGGTAAATTTGGGGGGAGCGGCTGCCTACAAAACCAACCCATTTGCCACCACCGTTACAACCGGCAATACCTACAGGGATTTTAATTTTTTTATTCGGCAATCATATGATTTTGGGAAAAAAGATTCAGTGGCTGTCAATGATTCTACCACTGAATATTTGTTTTATCCCAAACTTCGTTTGCAATATACCCTCCAAACCAGTGTAAATAGAATTTCATTCGGAGATGTTTTGGCGGATTCTGCTTTGTATCATGAATGGTATGTCTTGCAGTTGAATAAACAAACGGATACTTTTTCAATACTCGAGAAATGGAACTCAATACAGCATGACTTTTCATTGGTTCAATTCCCGGACACTAAAAACCAGTCTCAGTTTTTCTCTGCCGGTATTGCCTGGCAAAACATACATGGCAATTTGGAGAACGACACACTCTCATTCTACAATCTTTCCTTGCATGGAGCCTATAGAAACCAAACAAGAAACAAGAAATGGGACCTTTCTTTGAATGGTCTGTTTTATCTGAAAGGGTTCAATGGGGGCGACTACCAAGTGCATGCAGGTTTGAGCAGAAAGATCAGCCGACGATTTGGATATATAGGCGTCTTCTTTCACAACATCAATCGAACGCCTTCGTTTGTATTTGACAACCGGTCTTCTTTCAATTTTGGCAATGTGCACCAATGGGACAAAGAGAACATTACTTCTTTTGGTCTTCAATTGGAAGGACCTTTGATCAAACTCGGGTTTACCAATAACCTGATTTTTAATCAGGTGTTTTTTAAGAATTATTACCAATCCGAACAATACAACAAAGCCATTAACCTCATCCAGCTTCAAGCGGAAACAAGGATTCCTTTGTTCAGAAAATGGGCCTGGTATACCCAAGGTGTGCTGCAACAAGTAGATGCGGCTGCTCCTGTTAGAGTTCCCTTGCTCTTCACCAGAAACCGGTTGGCCTTCGAGGGTAGGGTGTTCAAAAACCTTCAATTGTCCACCGGAATAGAGGTCCGTTACTATACCCCATACAAAGCCAATGCTTATTCTCCTGTCCTGGGTCAGTTTGTGCAACAGGATACCATTACTTTGAAAAACAAGCCAGATATTGCCTTGTACGCCCATTTCAGAATCAAAGGATTCGCGGGCTTTTTAAGGGCAGAAAACCTCAATACGGCTTACTTTACCAATGGCTTTGGATTCGTGGACAATAATTTTGCCGCCCCCCATTATCCCACACCCGGCCTCATGATTCGATTTGGTATACAATGGTGGTTTGTGAATTAATAGCGGACCTAATTTTAACATCGTTCCTTTGTTTTTAATTTTGATAATAATTATCTTTGTGGTATGAAAAAGTTCCTGCTTTTCATATTGACTTTTGTGTATATGTCTGTGACAACAGGTGTTGCCATGGAAATACATTACTGCATGGGGAAAAAAGCAGGCGTGGATTTTTATCATGCTGACAAAGGCGTTTGCAGTAAGTGCGGCATGAAAGAAAAAAAATCCGGATGCTGTTCGGATGAGCACCAGTTTTATAAATTAAATGACGCGCATAAAAATACTTCCAATAACAGCAATGTATCTTTTTTAAATCAATCAATCGGTTTAATCAATCATTGTCATCAATGGGAAGTCTTTGCTCAAACAGTTTGTGACCCTCTCCCCAATATTCCCTCATTTGATACAGGACCCACTCGTTGTATCAAGTATTGTGTTTTCAGGCTATAGAATAGTACTCCCGTAGAAAAAAAATAGCGTCGCACAAGCGAACGCATCTTGATGTATTATTCTAAACTTTTTAAATTTTTAAAAAATGAAATCACTTTCATTGATGATCATTGCGATCATGGGCTTTTTACCTGTTTTTGCTCAATCTTCCCTTCAAACTGAAACCATCAAGGTATGGGGTAATTGCGGCATGTGCAAAAAGAAAATCGAAAAGGCAGCCAAAACTGCCGGCGCTGCTACCGCTAGCTGGAATGAAGAAACCAAATCTCTTTCTGTGTCATACGACGCGGGTAAAAGCAGCGGGTTGAAAATTCAGGAATCCATTGCAAAAGCCGGGTATGACACCCAAGACGTAACAGCGGATGATAATGCCTATAACAATTTGCCAGGTTGCTGCCAATACGACCGTAAATCGGCTGCAAGCGCTTCTGCATGTTGTTCAGATGCTTCATGCGCTGGGTCGGCTTGCAAGGATAAGCAATGCTGCAAGGACAAGAAATGTTGTAAATCCTAAATGCTCGTCCTATGACATACCAAAAATGGCTTATGGCCATCGCATTGTTGTGTACAATTCAGTTGAAAGCGCAAGTTTCATCCGTTACATTACAGGCCAGCGGGTTGACTTGCAGTATGTGCAGCAATGCCATCAACAAGTCGTTGAGGTCGATTGATTATGTAGAAAGCGTTTCAGCCAATATCAAGGAATCCAGTTTTGACATCCGTTTCAAGCCAGGCGCGATGGTTGATTTTGATCAATTGAAGAAAAAGGTGGAAGACGCTGGATTTTTTGTGGCTCAAATGGATGCAATCCTGAACACCGAGAGAGTAGCCATCTCGAACGATGCGCATGTTGATATCAATGGTACCATGTATCATTTTTTGAATACCGGCGACCGTATCATGGAAGGCAAGTCGCATGTTCGGTTGTTGGACAAGGGGTTTGTATCAGCAAAAGAGTTCAAGCGCAATGCACAATTCACCAAAATGAATTGCTATCAAACAGGATACATGGGTAGTTGTTGTCAGAAATCACCTGCTTCGACAAAGAGAATTTATCATGTAACACTCTAAATCATCAAGGGTACAGCCTTTCTCGCTGTACCCTTTTTTAATTCACTTTCATGAAAAGAATAATAGGAAGCTTCTTTTTTAGCATTGTTTGTTGGCAGTTTTCAATGGCACAAGAATTGTTTTCGTTGACAGAACCAGCCAGTAATATGGCGGCTCGTTCAGTGGGCCTCAGAATGAGCACGACCATCATGCCCGATGCTTCCATTGGCCTCAATAGCATTCACACCATTCCTGAAATCATGGTGGGCATCAGCAAACGAGCGATGTTGCATGTAGAGGCGGTTGTTTCAACTGAGGGCACGCACACCGCTGCGGAAGGCATCATCGTATATGGTAAATATCGTTTCTACAGCCAAGACGAGGTGCACAGTCATTTCAGAATGGCTTTTTATGGTACGTTTGCATTGAACAATAGCGAGATACACCAGCCTGCGATTGATTTTAAAGGGCACAACTCGGGTTACGAAATTGGTTGGGTGGGCACCAAGCTTGTCCATAAGACTGCAGTCTCTACCAGCATTTCGTGGTTGTATGCATTGAACAATATGAAGAATCGCGATTTTGTATATGGCGGTGCTAACCGAAATGCCATTGGTTATACCCTTTCTCTTGGGAAATTATTATTACCCAAAGAGTATGTGAGCTATCAACAGGTAAACATGAATGGAATGGTTGAATGTATTGGGCAAACCAATGTAGGAACAGGCCAAACATTTATAGATGCGGCACCCATTGTACAATTCATTTTCAACAGTAAGATACGATTAGATGCAGGGTACCGGTTTGCATTGTCCAATCAACTCACGAGAACGACTCCAACAGGATGGCTGTTTCGATTTGAATACAATATGTTCAATGTATTTTAACAACCGATAGGGTGGTTCTTCAGTCTTTTTCAAAAAAGGCAATCGTACCACCGACCCAGGTTTTATCTTGGTTGTATCGGGTTCCAATCATTTTGCCTTTGCTCAGTCTTGCTAAATTGTGAACAGCGATGGGTCTGGGCCAATCTTGATCCCAAAAATAAAACAAACGAACTTCCGCCTTCGCAGGCTCATCCAATGTCTGCACAACAGGCGCGTAATGAACTTTTTTTTGAACGATCCAGTTTTCGGGGTCCGGTATCTTGTCAATATCCGCTTGTGTTACATCTAACAATACGCCCATGCCTGCAAATGAAAATAGTGGCTTGAGCACATAATCTTCCCAAGGGAGCGGAGCAGACAATTCATGTAAAAAATAAGTTGCGGGCACCAGTGGATGGTGCATGAACGGCATGGTGAATTTGCTGATGCGATAAAACCAATTGGGATGAGGCGCCCATTCAACCTCGTAAGGCACCGTTAAATCAATCAGGCTTTTCAAATCGGCTTGTTGTTGCAGGTCATCAAAAATCACCCGGTTGTATATACGCTTAATGCGAATCTGTTTGTCATTTTTTGTGTAAAACAATCTGGATCCTTCTCGAATCAGTTGGGTGATGCAAACGGTTTGAATGCCCAACAATGTTTCGGTGCAATGAAAATCAACCCTGGTTTTTTGTTGGTTGGGATGTATTTCCAGTAAAATCACCTCTTCGGGAGCATGATTGCCCAGGATTATTTTTCGCAACAACTTCTGATAGCTGTCTGCATCATAACCGTTTAAAAAGGAGTCAAAAGATGGTGGAATAGATGCATATTTCCGTGCAATTTCAGCGCTCATGCATTCGAAGGCGAATAGACTGGGGAATCCCTGAAGTTCAATTAATTGAGGTTCCCATTCGCCCTGTTCATTCTGACAGATGCCAAAATCAAACACCAGCATTTGAGGGTGTCCGTCTTCGTTGGGGACTTCCAAATGTGGAGGGATGCTTCTTTGTGTCCATTCTTTAAAATCCGAGTCTTTGATTAAATCAATAATGGACTCACAAGTATCAAGCATTTGGTGCTTCAACCTTTTGGGAATGAAAACAGGTGTCTCCGCAATTCGAAAATCTACTGTGCCGGGTGCCAGCATGTCAATCTGTTTCAGATACTCTGCATACTTGCTTTCAGTAAAATGCTGATTGAATTGTTCCCGTAAGGCTTTGTCCATAACACTTTTTTATGCTTCTATCGAAATCAATTCTTGTGCCGCCAGATGTAAAAAATTCGGTAGAATGTGTGAATAGGTATACATGATTTTGTCCGGATCATTCAGATGGGTCACCATGGATTCCCATTTCTCTTCACCATAGTTCTCTATCACTGTTTTTTTCTTTTCAGGGGTATGCAAGTGTTTGAGCATTCCGATGGCATCCGCTTCGGGATGAAACTGGGTTCCGATCATGTGCTCATTGAACCGAACCGCCATGATGGCTCTTTCATACGGAACATGAGGCCTGGCTTTTTCAATGGCAAGCAGCTGGCTGCCGAGTAATCTAATTTGCTTATGGTTGGGTTGAATTACCTGGTAATCTCTGCTGTCTACTGCATAAAAAGGATCACTCATTCCTTGGAAAACCATTTCATCCTGTTCGCTTTGCAAAAAATGAACAGGGAATACGCCAAATGCAGTACTTTTTCTCTTGGTCACTTGGCCTATTTCAAAAAACCGACAAGCCAACTGAAAAGAATGGCAAATGAAAAAGACTTTTTTCTTAAACGGGTGTAAGGGGTTCTTATTGTATGCCAATACCTGTTCAATCCAGTGAAAGTATTGTTCTTCCCAAATAGAATTCTCATCGGCCAATGGGCTGCCAGGACCTCCACTGGATATATAAATATCGTAATCTGTTGAAGGGAGCTGGGCCTGCAGCCGAACATCGAATTCGTCTACCATGATGGGCTGACCAGTATGTTGACGGAATTGATCGAGTATGTCGCGCAGACAACGCATTCCTTGGTTCTCGGCCCCTTCATACATATCAAGGATGGCCACACGCAAGTGTTTCTTGTCTGCTTGATTCATGCGGCTAAAATACTGCTTTTTTACTTGAGACAAGTCACTCAAAACGGCGGTTCGTCTTTCTTTTACTAACTTTACGCCTGATTATGAAAACAAAAACGATCAAAAGGGATAAAGTCAATATTATCACCCTTGGCTGCAGTAAAAATATGGTAGACAGTGAAGTATTGAGTGGTCAGCTGTTGGCCAATGAAATCGATACAGTGCACGAAAGCCAGCAAAAGGACCACAATATTGTGGTCATCAATACCTGTGGATTTATTGAAAAGGCGAAGGAAGAGAGTATACAAACGATATTGGAGCAGGTGGACCTGAAGAAAAAGGGAAAATTGGATAAGGTTTTTGTCACCGGTTGCCTGAGCGAACGATACAAAGCCAACCTCGAAGAAGAAATACCTGAAGTGGATGCTTACTTCGGCACCATGGAACTGCCAGGTATATTAAAGCAATTGGAGGCTGATTACAAAGGCGAGTTGATGGGGGAACGATTATTGAGTACTCCCCAGCATTATGCGTATATGAAAATCAGTGAAGGTTGCAATCGTACCTGTTCTTTTTGCGCCATACCATTGATGCGGGGTAGTCATGTGAGCAGGACGATTGAATCATTGGTGGAGGAAGCTGAAAAGCTGGTACAGAGAGGGGTCAAGGAAATCATGCTGATTGCACAAGAACTTACCTATTATGGACTGGACATTTATAAAAAGAGATCACTGCCTGAGCTCTTGCATGCGTTGGCAGATGTCAAGGGATTGGAATGGATACGGTTGCACTATGCCTATCCGTCCAAATTTCCGATGGAGATTATAGATGTCATGAAAGAGAGAGACAATATTTGCAAGTATTTGGATATGCCATTGCAGCATGCTTCCAACAACATGCTCAAGGCAATGAAGCGTCAAATCACTCGAGAGGAGATGGAAGCTTTGATTGGAGACATCAGGCAGCGCATACCCGGTATATGTTTGCGTACCACATTGATCACGGGTTTTCCGGGTGAAACCAGGGATGATGTGGAAGAATTGAAGGCGTTTTTACAAAAAATGCGCTTTGACAGGGTGGGTATTTTCACTTACAGCCACGAAGAACAAACCAGTGCCTATGAATTGGTGGATGATGTGTCAGCCGAAGAAAAGGAAGCAAGGGCGCAGGAAATCATGGAGGTACAACAAGACATCAGCTTAGAAAAAAACAATGAAAAAGTTGGCCAGATCCTGAAAGTGCTGATTGACAAAAAAGAGGCGGGCCGATACATTGGACGAACCGAGTTTGACAGTGTGGAAGTAGACAATGAGGTCATTGTACATGCATCCAAGCCTATCGAGATTGGAAGTTTTATACAAGTAAAAATCACCAAAGCCTTTGATTATGATTTGGAAGGCGAAGTGGTGGGCTAATCATTTTTTTTCTTATCTGAATCATTGAATACGAAAGCAACATATCAATCTTATCGCAGTACAGGTGCTTTTGCGTCCA
>CAZCCN010000016.1:8520-19718 GCA_964497085.1 uncultured Ferruginibacter sp. | reverse complement strand
AGCTTTCCGCTGGCGGTGCCTTCACTGGCGACCCATATGTTGGAACCTTGGCTAGTTTCGTTGGTTACAATACTTACATTCGCAACTACACAATCAAAAATCAACAAGTTGCAGTCAATGCCAATAAGTTGCAGGGTTATTGGGGAATGGAAACCCTGAATGGGGTAAACACTGGTCAGTCACCTGCCGGTTCTACCACTGTTCCCAATCCAATTTTCGCTACATCACCTATTCCAGCAGGTTCCTGTCTAGTGACGGGCGCTTTCGATACGCCTCTGGTGATTACCGGGAATGAAACAAATAATGTAACGATTAACTTGAATTTGTCGATTAACAACAGTTTTGAATGGATCGATGGCAACGGAAATGGAAAATGGGATGTTGACCTCAATGAGTCAGTAGTTGACATGGGCCTCAGAGGACTATTCCCGACATACGCCAAATAGATTTCATTTTTGAGGACTTACGATGCTCATTCAGTAACTAACTAATGGATGAGATTGTTTATCATGTAAAGCAGAGCCCACGATTTTAGTAATCAATCGGAGTATACTCCACCATCCACTCAATACCATATTTATCTCGACACATACCAAAATAAGAGCCCCAAGGCCCATCAGACATGGGTACTTCTATCGATCCGCCTTCAGAAAGTCCGTTAAACAATTGTATGGCTTCAGTCTTGTTTTCTGTTCGAATTGAAATTTTGCTTCTGTTTTCTTGTTCATTCACCTGCCCCATGAATGAGGGCACATCACTTCCCATCAATACATTGTTTTCTCCGATGGGTAATGCAATCTGCATGATTTTATTGGCTTCATCTTCATTAATGGGAACACTCGCATCAATGGAGATATCTTTGAAACGGATGATTTTGGAAAAGGCTCCACCAAATATGGACTGATAGAACAGAAAGGCTTCCTCTGCATTTCCGTTGAAGTGGATGTATGGATTGATTTGTGTCATCGTAATCGATAATTTGTTTTAACTGTGAAGTCCAATATCCCTACAAATTACATATTATTCATTTTCACGGCGTTCCGCAATTGGTCCTGCATTGGTTTTGTCTACGGCACATCATTTTTCTACGATCATCTGTCTTCCCTAAGCGATATGACAAGTTTTTCAACTTGATTTTTACTTGGATGCAATATCGGTCCCACATCCCTTTGATTACTCATAATGCAATGTAAATGAGTTGATTATAATTTTATACATATTGCCAAAGTGTTAAAATTATATCAATTTGATAATAAAATATGCAAAAATGATAGTAATACTATTACTTTTGCAAGTAAATAATTTACCATGAACCAATTTCTGGCAAATTTGAAAATACAGGTCAACAGCAACCTGTATCTAACCGATCCAGCCTCTAGCACCCTGGGAAAGAACATCGTTAGTCATTCGATTGAGTTGATCAATGAACTGGGTTTTGAAAAATTTACTTTTCGAAAATTAGGTGAAGCCATAGAATCTCCTGAAGCTTCTATATATAGATATTTCAAAAGTAAGAATCAATTATTGACTTATTTGGTTTCTTGGTATTGGGGGTGGATGGAGTACCAATTGGTGTTCGCTACAGCCAATATCCAATCTCCTGAATTGTGTCTTCAAAAAGCAATTGACTTGATTGCCCTAAAATCCAATAAGAAGGAATATGTTGATGGAATGGAGGTTAATAAATTGGTAAACATCATCATATCGGAATCCTCTAAGTCGTATCTCACAAAAGAGGTAGACCAAGCCAATAAGGAAGGCGCTTATCTTAATTACAAACAGTTTGTGTCTCGCATGGCCTCCATCGTGCTAGCAATCAATCCAGCCTATAAGTTTCCCCATATGCTGATCTCTACCATCATCGAAGGTGCTCATTTGCAGTTTTTCTTTGCTGAACATTTGCCACGTTTGACCAACAAGCAAAAATCACCGAACTATATCAGCCAGTTTTAT
Source organism: uncultured Ferruginibacter sp. (assembly GCA_964497085.1). Classification (GTDB taxonomy): domain Bacteria; phylum Bacteroidota; class Bacteroidia; order Chitinophagales; family Chitinophagaceae; genus Ferruginibacter. The sequence goes on along the minus strand of CAZCCN010000016.1, from coordinate 17,765 downwards.
ACATCATTGGCTTTAGAATCTATAAAAAGAACATCATGAAAACTCCCTACCAACGCTTTTGGCTTTTGTTGAAGCCTGATCAAAAAGAGATTTATCAGGTATATACGTATGCTTTTTTCAAAGGCGTCATCGCCTTGTCATTGCCTTTGGGTATTCAGTCCATTATCAATTTTATTCAGGCGGGAAGCATCTCAACTGCCTGGATGGTCTTGGTGGGACTAGTTACTGTGGGCATTGCAATTGGAGGCTATATGCAACTCATGCAAATGCGCATCATGGAAATCATTCAACAGAAAATTTTTACCAGAGCAGCTTTTGACTTTACGTATCGGATGCCCAAAATAAAGTTCGAAGAGATCAATAAGCATTTTGCCCCTGAGTTGGTCAATCGATTTTTTGATGTCATTACCCTTCAGAAGAGCTTGGCAAAAATCATCATTGATTTTTCGTCTGCCATCCTACAGATTACCTTCGGCTTAATCTTGCTATCGCTGTATCATCCCTTTTTTATTCTGTTTAGTTTGTTGCTGCTGCTTATGGTGTTTTTAATTTTTAAACTGACTTATTCAAAGGGGATGCAAACCAGTCTACAGGAGTCAGGCTACAAATTCAAGGTTGCCTCTTGGCTGGAGGAACTGGCTCGTGCCAAGGACACTTTCAAGTCTGCCGGCATCACAAGGTTGCCTGAAACCAAGACAGATGAAAGAGTCATGGGTTATCTCACTGCCAGAGAAAGGCATTATCAAGTATTAAGAAAACAGTATGTTTTTTTGTTGGTTTTTAAAATTTTGATTGCGTTGGGTTTGTTGTTAATCGGTGGATTGCTTGTGCTCAATCAACAAATGAACATTGGGCAGTTTGTGGCATCAGAAATCATCATTTTGCTGGTGATTGATTCATCGGAAAAAATCATACTTAGTTTAGAAAATGTCTTTGACACTTTCACCTCTTTAGAAAAATTGGGACAAGTAGTGGATTTGGCGCTGGATGAAGAAGATGCAACGTCCTCTTTGAACCACGAAATCAATGAGCCTTTAACTGTGGAGGTTAATCAGCTTGCCTTTGCCTATCCAATGGATGACAGAAAAGTAGTCGATGACATTACTTTTCATTTCAAAAGGAATACCAGCTACTGTATCACAGGAAGCAATGGGTCTGGCAAGTCTACTTTTATTCATTTGATTGCCGGGCTCTATAAGCCCCAGGCAGGGAGTGTTTGCATCAATGGATTCCCCATAGAGAATTACCATTTGAGCAAGCTCTATAAAATGATTGGCAATGGATTGAATGAAGAAACCTTATTTGAAGGCACCTTGTATGAAAACATCACGTTGGGCAGAGATTTTATCGATTCAACTCATGTTCAAAATGTCATTGAAAAAGTTTTCTTGTCTGACTATGTAAAATCTTTACCAAAGGGATTGGATAATCTAATTGACATTTCAGGAAAAAAACTTCCCAGGAGCATTGTTCAACGCATCATCATTGCCAGAAGTATTGTGCACAAGCCAAAGCTTTTATTGATTGAAAATCAATTGGATGCAATTGAAGAAAATGTAAGAAAACGAATTATTGATTTACTGGTTGACAAGCAAAACGGATGGACATTCATCTCTATTTCAAATGACCCCTATTTGCAACAAAAGACAGATCAAATCATTCGGATGGAAAATGGAAAATTGCTGTCATAAACATTAAATAATATTCCACATGCTACAAATAAATGATAACAATATCAATAACAAGTCGGAATGGAATCGGTATCGATCTTTTACAACCTTATCCAATCGGGTTAACAGCCGTCGCTTGATCCATACATTGTACGGCTTGGGAGTCCTTTTCTTGATTGTACTTTTTTTACCTTGGACACAAAACATCCGATCATTGGGTACGGTTACCGCACTCAAACCCAATCAACGGCCTCAAACCATTCATGCTGTGATTGCCGGAAGAATCGAGAAATGGTACGTACAAGAGGGGCAATTTGTCCGTAAGGGCGATACGATTCTGCATATTTCTGAAATCAAAGAAGAGTACCTGGATCCTGAATTGGTGAAAAATACAGAAAGTCAGCTGAAATCCAAAGAGTCGACCGTTCAATCCTATATGAACAAGGTGACTGCCAACGACAATCAGATTGACGCTTTGATCAATGCCCGAAAACTCAAACTGGAGCAAGCTGAAAACAAACTAATTCAAGCCAAATTGAAAGTCCAAAGCGATAGTGTTGATCTAACCGCTGCCGAAGTTAATTTTAACATTGCCAAAGAGCAGTTTGCGCGGATGGAGCAATTGTACAAGGACGGATTAAAGTCTTTAACGGATCTCGAAACCAGAAAGCTAAAATTACAAGAGACAAAGGCCAAAGTGATTGCCCAACAAAATAAATTGATATCTAGCAAAAATGAAGTATTGAATGCCGTCATTGAATTGCAAAGCATCAATGCAGATTATAGGGACAAGATTGCCAAATCTGAAACCGAAAAATTTGCCACCCTGTCCAGTATGTATGATGCTGAAGCCATGGTGTCTAAGCTGCAAAATCAATTCACCAATTATAGCATTCGGTCTGGTATGTACTATATACTGGCACCTCAGGACGGCTATGTAACCAAAGCCATTCAATCGGGAATTGGTGAAACAGTCAAAGAAGGTACCCCCATTATCAGTATCATGCCCGCCGATTATGAGCTGGCTGTTGAAATGTATGTCAATCCAATGGATATGCCGTTATTGGAAGTCAAACAACATGTCCAAATTCAGTTCGACGGATGGCCTGCTATTGTTTTTTCAGGCTGGCCTGGGGTATCATTTGGAACATTCGGCGGCCAAATCGTAGCCATCGACAATTTTGTATCCGATAATGGAAAATACCGGGTATTGGTCTCCAGGGATCCTAAGAATCCTTCATGGCCATCCGTCATCAGACTCGGGGCTGGGGCCAGTACCATCACATTGCTTAAAGATGTACCTATCTGGTATGAGCTATGGCGGCAGATCAACGGATTTCCAGCGGATTTTTACAAAGCAACAAACACAAAGAAAAAAGATGAAACAAAAATTTAAACAATTCGTTTGCTTATGTGGGATGTTTTGTTCTTTGCATTCCTTTGCCCAGATGGAGCCATCCGTGGTGCTGAGTCAATCTGATTTTTTGAAATGGGTAAAACAGTATCATCCGGTAGCAAAACAGGCTAATTTATTAATCAGCAATGCTGCGGCCAATACCATTCAAGCTCGTGGCGGCTTTGACCCCAAATTATTTTATGGCTTGAGGAGTAAGTATTATAATGAGACCAATTATTATAATGTGCAGCAGGCAGGTGTTACCATCCCCACCTGGCTTGGAGTAGAAGGTAAAATTGGTTATGAAAACAACAATGGACAATTTCTGGATCCGGAAAATAAAATACCTGCAAATGGATTGTTGTATGCGCAGGTGTCTCTACCAATATTACAGGGAATTGTTATAGATGATCGAAGAGCCACCTTGGCGAAGGCTAAACTATTTCAACAAATGAGTGAATTTGAAAAGGCAAATCTTCTCAATGAATTGTTATACAATGCAGGAAAAGCTTATTGGAACTGGCAATTGGCCTATCGGAACCGGCAAGTCTTAGAAAATGCCATTTCAATTGCTCAACAACGCTTTGGAGCAGTTAAAAGAACAGTTGAACTAGGGGATCGTTCTCCCATTGATACAGTTGAGGCCAATATACAACTTCAAGAGAGAATTGTGGCCTACCAGCAAGCGGATATGGAATATGCCACCCAATCTTATTATTTGTCCAATTTTCTGTGGGCAGAAAACAACCTGCCTGTTGAAATCGCTCAACAAACAATTCCCGAATTGGATACAGACCTTTTGAAGGAATTTGGTCAATTAGGCTACATGGATACGTTGCAGGCGGTATCCCTGGTTAAAATGCATCCTGAATTGAGAACCTATCAATTCAAACTCAAACAGTTTGATATTGATCGAAGACTCAAACAAGATAAATTGAAGCCAGCCATCAACCTGAATTACAACCCTTTGTTCAGTGCGGACAATTTCAATCCTGGCAATTTATCCAATTACAAATGGGGCGTTTCGGTAGGATTTCCATTGTTTTTGAGAAAGGAACGCGGGGAACTTCGTATGGCCAGAATTAAAATAGAAAATACCCAATTGGAAAACAACAACAAGCAGAATGAATTGATCAATAAGTCAAAAGCTGTCGTCAATCAGTTTAAAACATACCAATCTCAATATAGTTTGTATGAACAGACAGTAAAGAATTATCAAAAATTATGGGAGGCTGAAAAGCAACTTTTTGATCTAGGAGAAAGCTCCTTGTTTCTGATCAATAGCAGGGAGATGAGCTATATTCAATCGCAACTGAAACTAAATGAACTCCTTGCCAAAGGCAAAAAATCTTCGTTGGAAATTCAATATACAGTAGGTAATTTATACAGCAACTATTAAGCAGGCGTCTTTTGAAAAAGAGGTGTGATTAAGTTAGTTAAGGTCTTTTCCCTTGTTCTTCCATTGGAATGGGATTGGTCAATTCAACGCGGGTGCCGCTATTTTGTCTGATTGCATTTTCCAAAGATTCCCTGCTGGGTCTGTTTAATGCATTTTTAGCAGGAGGGATCGAGGCGGGGCTTGTACTCGAATCCGCAACTTTTGCGGTCGTTGTACAAGCTGTCAAAAAAAGATTACCCAGTAGAAAAAATATGGCCATGCTATGTATTAATCGACGCATATGATTAGTCAATTTTGTTCATTTGAATGGTGGTAGAATGACTTCGATTGGACAACTGCAACCAATAGGCTCCGGATGGGAGCTCATGGGTGTCAATGGTAAACGACTGTTTTCCCTTTGCTATATAAACGGCCTTGCTTTGCAGGCACTGACCGAATGGGTTATATAGATTGTAATGAATAAACCCACTATTGTTTTGTTGCACCTGAACAGTGGCCTGATTGCTTATCGGATTTTGTAACAGATAGTAAGTTTCAGATAAGAACGGCTGAATGGCTCTGATTTCAGAATATTTGATTTTACCATTGTTGTCAACAAGTTGAATGCGATAATACAAAGTGTTTTCTGGTGTCGCTTTCATCGGATCTGCATAGAAGTAAGACTGTTGAACCGCATTGTTGTATGCAGGAATCAAAGGGCTTATGTCATCAAAATGAAGCCCATCATTGGAACGTTGCACACGATATCCCATCACATTATTTTCGTTGCTGATTCGCCAGTTTAATTGAACCTGACCATATTGTTGGTTGGCTGAAAACGATTCAATATTGATGGGCAATAGGGTATTGCTGGTGGCCAACCAAATGGTGGTGTTCATGATGATGTTTCGGTGATTAGGGGCAACATCTACCATATATCCGGTGTACAAAAAATCATTGGGATCACCTGTGCCGTCGTCAAATGGAGAACTGTCTCCAAAGGCTACAAATTTACCGCTGCCATATCTTCCATAGGCCACCATGACCAAATTGTTTCCGCTGGCAGGAGTGCCTGCAGCTGTTGCATAAATCACCGGTTTCACGGTAGGGTTGTCTGTTGGGGAAAGCGTCATGGTGGTTCCGCCCGACCATTTCACCCTGGTTACATTGCCCCAGGAACCATGCAGAATCGAATCGTTGCCAGCCAATGATGGGTTGAGGTTGGTAGATGTTTCAGAGATATTATCTATAGCCGTGTTGCCAGGGTTGTTGAATAAAAAACCAAATGGATTGGTATTTCCCGTGCTATTGTTTTGCATGAGGTCATTCCAGATGGCAGGGGAATCGTAGGTGTCATTGTTTCTATCAGAAATATCATGATCGGCAATCATGAAAAGCCCACCACCGTTTCTCACAAAATTGAGGATGGCAGTTTTTTCAGTGGCAGTAAATAAGATATTTGGTTCGCATATGACAAACACATCATAATTACTGAGGTCTTGTGTGTTGCTAGGGTTGCCATAGGTAATGGATTTGCCAATCGGAAGAGATTCTACGGCATATCCTTTTTTTATGCAATCCAACCCCCAGTAGGAAAGTCCTCCGTCCCAATAGGTTTCGGCATAGGTTTGCCCCAAAGTGACACTGGGTGTAGGGGTGGTCTGTGCATTGGATTCTGTTCCACCGGTAGTGGGCACACCATTGTTACTACTGAAATAACCAATATTGTTCAAATCTGCATCAATGATCCAATCTGCATTGCCTGCCGATTCTGCTTTCGTGGCGTCAAATAGTATTTTGATTTGCGCATGGGCAGTACAAGTCAAGATCAATGCAATACAAAAAGATGCAATTTTCTTCATTCGCAGCAGATTAAAGCTTGTTTCCTTCTTTAGGGAATACAACAGTAGGAGTAAAGGATTTCGCTTTTTCAAAATCCATGGTAGCATAAGAAATAACGATGACAACATCGCCAGGCTGGCCTTTTCTGGCGGCAGGTCCGTTCAGGCACACGACGCCACTTCCTCTCTTGCCTTTGATCAAATAGGTTTCAATCCGTTCGCCATTGTTCACATTGACCACCTGTATTTTTTCATGTTCAATCATGTTGGCGGCATCCATCAGGTCTTCATCCAATGTCAAACTACCTACATATTGCAGGTTGGCTTCCGTGATAACGGCTCGGTGAACTTTCGATTTTAGAATCTCTATTTGCATGCCCTGTAAATTTTGAACAAATGTCTTAAAAAAAGACAAATAATAAGGTTTTAATTGATGGGGTTATTTCTTAATAAATTTCTTGGAAAGACTGCTACCATCTTCGTTTTGTATCCTGATGATGTAGTTGCCGGCAGGATAGCGGTCCATTTTTGACCAAACAATTGTCTGGCTCCCTGTAGACAGGTTTGCTTTTTCTTGATACAATATTTGGCCGTTTCCATTCAGCAGTTTGATAGTCGCCGGCGTATTGGTTGGCTCTTCTATTTTTATGTGAAGCATTTGTTGAACCGGAACAGGCGACAAGTTTACATTGAAATGACCTGCACAGGGAGACAGCAAGGCAAGCACACTGCTGTAGCTGAAGCTATGATCTTTGTGTATCATCTTGAGCCTGAAATAGATCTTGGAAGCAGGTGTGCCGGTATACAGGTAGTTGTACATATTTGCGTTCCAGCCCAGTGCATTGGAAGTAGCAATGGTTGTAAAATTTTTTCCATCCGTGCTGGATTGAATGTCATACTGTTCTATGAAAGATTCCTGCTCCACTTTCCATTGAAGGGCGAATTGGCAATTGTCATTGGCGACACCCGTAAAACTTTTCAGTACCACCGGCACCACGACACCGTTGGTGATGGTACCGGTTTTATTGATGATCCAGTTGTTGGGATCTACAATGATTCCGGTAGGATTTTTTGCGCATTTTAGTTTGAAGCCTTGGTTGTTATAGGCTACATTGACCAATATCGTGGTATCGCCTTGGGCAGACTGGATGGTCAGTTCCAATAATCCCTTGAAAAAGGGTGTTACAGTTGGAGCGCTAACAGTTTCATTCACCACCAAATAAATGGAATCGGTAGTGGGTTTGTAATAAGTAATGTTATAGGTGGGGTATCCTTCACCATAATACCATTGTGTAAAGAAATCATTTAGGTTTTTGCCGCTGGTATTTTGTGCAACTGTTTTGAAATCTTCACCCGTTGCAACAGAGTCCTTGAACTGGGTTTGGAAATTTCTAAGCGTCTTAAAAAAAAGTGTATCGCTTTGCATTTCAAATCGAAGGGTGTGTATGATGGCACCGCCTTTGTTGTAACTCAGTCGACTGCTGAAAATCCTGTTTTCATCGTATACAGAAGCGTCAGGAAGATACACGCTTCCATTGGCTACCGACATGACACTGCTGTGCAAACTAAGCATGTTGGCAGCTGCGGTAGTGGTAAATAGCGAAGGCAATTTTTCAATCAACAATTGCTCAGAATACGTTGCAAAACCTTCATTCAACCAGATATCGTTCCATTTGGCGCAGGTAACATGGTCTCCCCACCACTGGTGTCCGAGTTCGTGTGCAATCAGTGTAGAACCAAAGCTCACCATCGTGCTCATGGTTTGGTGTTCCATCCCGCCACCAATGGATGCTTGGGCATGCCCATATTTTTCATTTTTAAAAGGATACAGTCCATACAATTCACTGAATTTCTCAATAAACGCAGGTGTTTTGTCCAGGTTCGCTTTGTTGCTATTGAAATAAGTGGCGTTGTCGTAGATATAGTGCTGAATCAAGATGGAATCGGGTGCCATGGCAGCCGGTTTCGCATAATTCAGGTATTCCATGTAGTTGCCTACTGAAATGCTGGGCATGTAATAATTCATCTTGTTGATGCTCTTCCACCTGTATCGACTCTTGTTGTTGGGTAAAGCATCGACTCCTTGCAGCAATCCGTTGGAACCTACTTTGTTTATATTGCTGGTGGTTACCCAAATTTCTACCGAATCGAATTTATCCTGTAATTGCTGTTTGACAGGAAACCATTCCCTGGCTTGATAGCTTTCAGACAAAGTAGCTGTGTAGCTTAGTCCGTTGCTGATGCCTGCAAACACACCGGTGCTGTTGGCCGTTCCCCTGTAATAAACCAAAGCGCTGATGTTGTTTCCTGCAGGTATTGCAGGAGACAAGGGAACAAAAATATGATCACTGGCTCTACTGAATGTTTTTTTTACTCCGTTGATAAAAATGGAGTCTACTGTCATATTGCTTCTCAGTTCGGTAATAAAAGAATCCATTGGTGCAACTGCTTTTGCCAACGTTAAAGCCGATCCTGCAATGATTCTGCTGTTTGTTTCGGCACTGATGTCCAGTTTCAGGTAACTGACATTGTACTTATTCATGGATGGATATTGATAATAGGCCACCTGCTGCTGATTGGATACATTCTGCTGCAATCGATGGGCATATTTTGTTGCACAGGGATATTCATTATCCGTTACCTGGGCGCAGAGTTGGAAACACTGAGCGAAAAATATAGCCAATATACAAGCGGTTCTCATCCAAAAAAATTGAGTGACAAATATACGGATACCATTAGTATACCCCATATTAGACCCATCAATAACAAACAGATTAAACAAATGTTTAATTCGAGTTGAGACCTGCTATTTGCCAGGGATGCTCCAATTTAATTGTACCTTTGCCCGTTCATTCCAATGAATGAGTAAAAGGCATATGCTGCACCGTTTTTTTATCTTTTTTGCCACGTTTTTTATTGTTCTTGCTGTGCAGGAGGTGCATGCCCAGTGCGGAACGGCT
>CAZCCN010000016.1:5802-8496 GCA_964497085.1 uncultured Ferruginibacter sp. | reverse complement strand
GAGACCTTTGAAGCCAACAATGGCAATTGGACTAAAAGTGCTACCCTGCATTGGGAATGGGGAACAATTGTGCCCGGAACCAAGTCGGTGATTTCCGCAGCAGGGGGCGGGCAAAAGTGTTGGATTGTTGGGGGACTTTCCGGAAAAATATACAACGGAGGCCTTTCTTATTTGCAAAGTCCTTGTTTTGATTTTACCAATCTTTCCAATCCGGAAATTTCTTTTAAAGTATTTTGGGAAACGGAACAGAGCTATGATGGCGCCAACCTGCAATATTCTATTGACCAGGGAGCCACATGGCTAATAGTAGGTTCTGCCACTTCCAATTCGAATTGCTTGGCCACGAATTGGTACAACAGCAGTTCCGTTCGCTTCATCGGAAATACGGCCGGATGGTCGGGCAGTGTGCAGCCAGGCTCAGGTAATTGTGGCAGCGGCGGCGGGAGTGGACAGTGGTTAACCGCCAAACACAATTTGAACCTATTGGCCGGAAAAAACAAAGTGATTTTTCGTTTCGCATTTGGAGCAGGTACTGTTTGCAATGATTATGAGGGTTTCGCCATCGATGATGTTGTCATCAGACAAACCCCACCTGCATCGGCGAATTTCACGTATAGCTGTTTAGGGAACAATGCTGTCAGTTTCGCCAATGTAGCATCGCTATGTCAAACGGGGGTTTCCTGGAATTTTGGAGACCCTGCATCCGGATCGGCCAACGCCTCCACACAAACCAATCCCACCCATACATTTTCGGCGCCAGGTACTTATAGTGTAACCCTTACTGTTACCTATTCCAATGGATCGCCTTCTGCCATAACCAAAACCATTGTGATCTTGGGGGCCAATTCTGTCATCACCCAACCCATTCGCTGCCATGGAGACAACAACGGATCGATCACGGTCAATGTGTCTGGTGGCAATGGTACGTATTTCTATAACTGGAACACCAATCCTGCACAAAATACATCCACCATTTCAAACCTGTCTGCAGGAACTTATACGGTGAATGTATCTGCCATTGGTGCGTGTAGCACTTCTTCTTCCATTACCTTAGTGGAGCCCAATGCCATCAATATCCAAGCCCAAATCAATCCTGAAACTTGCCAAAGCCACAATGGTTCCATTCAAACCACTGTCACCGGGGGTACCAATGCCTATGCATACACGTGGTCCAATTCGGAAAGCACTGCTTCCATTATAGGTCTTGCTGCCGGCAACTATTCATTATTGGTGACAGATGCCAATGGTTGTTCGGCCACCAGCAACAACCTCCAAGTTACCAATATCAACGTGCCTGTCCAGTTCTCATTGGGAAATGACACCACTATCTGTACTGGAGAGACACTCCTCTTATCTCCTGGAGCTTTTCAGCAGTATCTGTGGCAAGACAACAGTGCAGCACCTACTTATATGGCAACCACATCCGGAAATTATTTTGTGGAAGTAACCAATGCAGCCGGTTGTAAAGGTTCCGACACGATTCAAGTAACGGTTCAATGCGTGGGCATTTACTTCCCATCGTCTTTCACCCCCAATGCGGATGGCCTCAACGACGGGTTTGGTCCGGTGGGCGATTTGGCCACTTTGAGAGACTACCGCCTATATGTATACAATCGATGGGGACAGCTGGTGTTTGCATCTTACAATCCATATGAAAAATGGAACGGAGGGTTCAAATCCATGAAACAGGAGATGGGCAGTTTTGTGTGGATCAGCAGCTACCGGATAGCTGGCGGCTCCAAAATTTCTAAAAAAGGAACCCTTACCATTCTCAGATAATTTTTACATTTGTCAAAATTTGCTTTATGAAAAAACAATTCTTACTGCTGCTGTTGATCAGCCCCTTGTTTTGCTTCGCCCAATTTCAAACCGGCGGAAACCTGACGGTCTTTTCCGAAGAGGGGGATAAATTCTATCTGATTTTGAATGGTGAAAAACAAAATGAAACGCCTCAAACCAATATCAAAATCGAAGATTTGCCACAACCTTATTACAGTGCTAAAATTATTTTCGAGGATAAGAGTCTTGCCAGTATTTCCAAAACCAATTTGATGATAACGGACGCAGACGGTAAGATGATGGATGTTACCTATAAAATCAAGAAGGATAAAACCAACAAAGTGAAAATGGTGTATTACTCCATGATTCCCGTTCCACAGGATTTCATGCCACCGGCAGGGATGTATGTTCGTCAATTTGGTCAACCCGGCCCGCAGGGAGCAAATGTCAGTCAAACCACCACAACCACCACCTCTGGCAATGGTATTGGTGCCAGTGTAAATGTTCCGGGAATGAGTATGAATATCTCCATCAACGAACCCAATGCCGTTCAAACCACCACCACGACCACTACTACTACGCATTCATCTAGCTCGACTCATTCCCAACAGGGGCAACCTGTTGTAAAGGGCTGTGCGAACAATTGGCCCATGAATGCCAGTGATTTCAATGCTGCAAAAAAAACCATTGCTCAAAGCAGTTTTGATGACACCAAATTGAAAACAGCCCAGAGCATTGTTGGCTCCAATTGCTTGTCAACAGATCAAGTGGTTCAAATATGCAACCTCTTCTCTTTTGAAGACAACAAACTGGCTTTTGCCAAATATGCCTATGCCTATACAACGGATCCTAAAAACTATTTTAAAGTAAACAATGTGTTCACTTTTTCCTCCAACAAAGAAGAGTTGAGCGAGT
>CAZCCN010000016.1:0-5792 GCA_964497085.1 uncultured Ferruginibacter sp. | reverse complement strand
ATCTCCAATTGATTCAATCTTCTTAAAATATATTCGACCTGCCTTAATCGGCAGGTTTTTTTGTGTGTATCTTTGAGTCAAGCATTTGGTCATGGCTACAAAGAAAGCAAAAGCGTTATTGGATACTCTTCCCACAGATTGTATACAGGTGACAGGTGCACGTGAACACAACCTCAAAAACCTGGATATCAACATTCCTAAAAATCAATTGGTGGTGTTCACAGGTGTGAGTGGCAGTGGAAAGTCTTCATTGGCTTTTGATACCATTTACAATGAAGGGCAACGACGGTATATGGAAAGCTTTTCGGCTTACGCCCGTCAGTTTGTAGGCGATATGGAACGCCCCGATGTTGACCAAATCACCGGTTTGTCTCCTGTAATATCCATCGAGCAAAAAACCACCAATAAAAACCCCCGGAGTACGGTAGGAACCATCACAGAGATTTATGATTTTCTGCGGCTTTTGTATGCAAGAATCGGCGAGGCGCATAGTTACCATACGGGGAAACCCATGGTGAAATTCAGCGAAGAGGAAATTGTTCAATCCATTTTTACAAAATTTAAAGGAAAAAAAATCAGCCTGCTTGCCCCTTTGGTGCGGGGTAGAAAAGGGCATTACAGAGAATTGTTTGAAGACATCCGAAAAAAAGGCTTTCTCAAAGTCAGGGTGGATGGTGAGATACTCGACCTGGTGCCCAGAATGCAATTGGACCGATACAAGATTCATGACATCGAAGTAGTGGTGGATCGGATGGAAGTAACCGAGGACATGAAGCTAAGAATTGGACAAAGTGTTCAAAAGGGCTTGCAATTGGGAAAAGACTTGCTTTTCGTTTTGATCAATGAAGGGAAGCAGGTGGAACAATATAGTAAGCACTTGATGTGCATCGACACGGGCATCAGTTATGAAGAGCCGTCTCCCAATGCCTTTTCTTTCAATTCTCCTTATGGTGCCTGCCCCACCTGCAAAGGATTGGGTAATGTGTATCAAATCAATCTCGAATCCGTGATACCCGATGAAACCGTGACAGTGAATGAAGGTGGTATTGCTCCCTTGGGTGCGGAAAGAGAAGCCCATGTCTTCAAGCAAGCCCAGCAATTGGCTAAAAAGCACAAGATCAACTTGGATAAGCCCATCAAAGAACTATCTCAGGCATCCATCAATTTGCTTTTGTACGGTAAAACAGAAGTAGATCTCGCATCCATACACGAAGTGCCTGCAGAAAATGCCGAAACCGACTCGCCTCATTATGATACGGGTTTTGAAGGCGTGGTCAATATGCTCAAGCGTTGGTTTGCTGATCTGCATACCACCGAAGCGCTGAGAGATTGGACGGAACAGTTCATGGTATTGAAAACATGCCACCTCTGTCATGGCACCCGGCTGAAGAAGGAAAGTATATGGTTTACCATTGATCAAAAAAACATAGCCGAACTGAGTGAATACAACCTGCAGGATTTGAACGATTGGTTCCATCATATTGAGAAGCGGCTGACAGCTAAACAAAACAGCATTGCGAGAGATGTATTAAAAGAAATCAGGGAGCGGCTACAATTTCTATTGAATGTGGGATTGACCTATCTCTCTTTGAACCGACCTTCCAAAAGTTTGAGTGGCGGGGAATATCAGCGCATTCGGTTGGCCACCCAAATCGGTTCGCAGTTGCAGGGGATTACCTACGTGTTGGATGAACCGAGTATTGGCTTGCACCAAAGAGACAATCAGCGCTTGATTGCTGCCTTGCAGCATTTAAGGGATATCGGCAACAGCGTACTAGTGGTAGAACACGACAAGGACATCATGCTGGCGGCTGATTACCTGGTGGACATTGGCCCCAAAGCAGGTGTGCAAGGAGGCGAAATTGTAGCAGCGGGCACGCCTGCAGAAGTATTGCTCTCCAATAGCGATACGGCCCAATACCTGAATGGACAGAAAAAGATTCCGATTCCAACAGAGAGAAGAAAAGGCAATGGCAAATACATCGAATTGAAAGGCGTTTCGGGTCACAACCTTCAACAGGTTGATGTGGCGTTTCCGCTGGGAAAACTGATTTTGGTAACAGGGGTCAGCGGCAGCGGAAAATCGACCTTGATCAACGAAACCTTGTATCCAATCCTGAGCAATTATTGTTATCAATCCAAAAAACAGTCCCTTCCGTACAAATCCATCAAAGGACTGGAGCATATAGACAAAGTCATAGAAATAGACCAAAGTCCGATTGGAAGAACCCCCAGAAGCAATCCTGCCACGTATTGCGGATTCTTCACTGACATTCGAACGTTGTTTGCCGCCGTGCCCGAAGCCAAGATCAGGGGATACAATGCAGGGCGCTTTTCTTTCAATGTCAAAAGTGGCCGGTGCGAAGTATGTGAAGGTGGCGGGATGCGCGTGATTGAAATGAATTTTTTGCCCGACGTATTGGTGCATTGTGAAAAATGCAATGGCAAACGATACAACCGTGAAACCCTAGAAATCCGATACAAAGGAAAGTCCATCAGTGATGTGTTGAATATGACAGTGGAAGAAGCGGTGGATTTTTTTAGTGCGGTACCTTATATCTATAAAAAAATAAGAGTATTACAAGAAGTAGGCCTTGGATATATTACGTTGGGACAAAGTGCGGTGACGCTGAGTGGGGGAGAAGCCCAGCGCGTTAAATTGGCTACTGAATTGTCCAAGAGAGATACCGGTAAAACGTTTTATATTCTGGATGAACCCACCACTGGTTTGCATTTTCAGGACATTCACCATTTGTTGGCTGTATTGAACACATTGGTAGACCGGGGTAACACCGTTTTGGTGATTGAACACAACCTCGACATGATCAAAGTAGCCGACCATATCATTGACATGGGTCCAGAAGGCGGATCGGGAGGGGGAACCATTTTGTTTGAGGGGGTACCAGAAAAATTGGTCAACGTGAAAAAAAGCTTCACGGCGCCTTATTTGAAAACAGAATTGGAGGCTTAACGGGAGAGCAGCATTTCTACATGCGGGATACCATCTTCGATGTATTCCTCTCCGGCTATCTGAAAGCCCAACTGGCTGTAAAAATCAATTAAATAACATTGTGCCCCGATTCGGATTTGCTGCACGTTGAATTGAGCAAGGGTTTTGTCAATGGCTGTCTCCATCAATTGTTTGCCGTATTGTTTTTTTCGATGATCCGGATGGGTAATAACTCTGCCGATACTGGCTTCATCAAAACAAATGGATGGAGGAATGATTCTGGCATAAGCAACCAGGGTTTGGTTGTCCCAACCGCAGAGGTGCCAACAAAATTGGTCCTTGTTGTCCATATCTAGGTAAACGCAGTTTTGCTCCACCACAAAGACCTTGCTTCTTAGGTGAAGGATCTGATACAACACATCGGTGCTCAGTTCAGCATAAGGCGTGTAGGTCCATTGAAGTGTCGATTCTTGTTGCAGCACCGTAGAAATTTTATTGAAGGTTCAATTTGATCTGCAATTCGTCAAATTGTTTGGTATCAATACTGGAAGGTGCATCAATCATTACATCGCGGCCGCTATTGTTTTTTGGGAAGGCGATAAAATCTCGGATGCTTTCGCTGCCACCCAAAATGGAACAAAGCCTGTCAAAGCCGAAAGCAATGCCGCCGTGCGGAGGGGCTCCGTATTCAAAGGCACCCAGTAAAAAGCCGAATTTGTGTTGCTGTTCTGCCTCATCCATGCCCAATGCGGCAAACATTTTTTGCTGCAATTCTTTTTGAAAAATACGAATGCTTCCGCCGCCAATCTCATTCCCATTCAACACCATGTCGTAGGCGTTGGCTTTGATGTTGGCATAAGGATGTTTTAAATAATCCACAGCCGATTCAATAACCGGGTTGTTGTCAATCATGGTTTGGATATCAGTTGGCTTGGGTGCTGTAAAAGGATGGTGCCTGGCCACCCAGCGGTTGTCCTCCTCTGCATATTCAAACAATGGAAAGTCCAATACCCACAACAGCTTGAACTCATCTGTTTTTCTTAACCCCAATTGCTGACCAAGATGTAGTCGCAGTTCACTGGTCGCTTTTCTGGTTCTTTCCTCTGCACCTGCAAGAATCAAAATCAAGTCACCGGGTTGGGCTTTCGTGGCTTGGGCGATGGCTTTTAATTTTTCTTCGTTGTAGAATTTGTCTACACTGCTTTTGAGGGTTCCGTCTGTGTTGTATTTGATATACACCAAACCTTTCATACCAATCTGTGGGCGTTTCACCCATTCGGTCAATTCATCTGTTTGTTTACGGGTGTATTCGCTGCATCCGGGTGCGGCAATGGCAATCACGGTTTCTGCTTCGTCAAATACTTTAAAATCCGCTCCACTGATCAAAGAAGAAAGATCGGTTTGATTTGGAAAACTGTGTGAAGGAAATTTCACATTACAAAGTTCCATACCAAATCGAATGTCCGGCTTGTCATTTCCATACATCCACATGGCTTCTTCCCAGGTCATTCTGGCCACCGATTCAGTATAATCTATGTTTTTAACGTCTTTGAAAATGCGTTTGATCAATCCTTCAAACATTTGCAGGATATCCTCTTGTTCTACAAAACACATTTCACAATCAATCTGGGTGAACTCCGGTTGTCTGTCTGCGCGAAGGTCTTCGTCCCTGAAACACTTCACAATCTGATAGTAACGATCATATCCGCTGACCATCAGCAATTGCTTGAATGTCTGAGGAGACTGAGGCAGGGCATAGAATTGGCCAGGGTTCATGCGACTGGGTACCACAAAATCACGTGCACCTTCTGGAGTTGATTTAATTAAGAAAGGGGTCTCAATGTCCATGAAATTATTTTCATGCAAATAATTTCGGGTACTTCTTCCCACCGCGTACCTCAGCTCCAGGTTTTTTTTGACCGCTTGTCTGCGCAGGTCTAAAAATCGGTACTTCATTCTGATATCATCTCCGCCATCGGTATCGTCCTGAATGGTAAAGGGAGGCGTGATGGACTTATTCAAGATGGTAAAAGTAGTAACCAATATCTCGACATCTCCGGTGGGGATTTGGCTATTTTTGTTGCTCCGTTCGTTTACGGTGCCTGTTACTTGCAACACAAATTCTCTCCCCAGCGGATTTTCTTCCAGTGCCTGGTTCAGGTTTTCGGCAAACAACAATTGAGTGATTCCGTAACGGTCTCTTAAATCCACAAATGTGATGCTGCCAAATTTCCGAACGGTTTGCACCCATCCGGCCAGTGTGGTAGTCTGATTAACATTCGACAACCTTAATTCTCCACAAGTATGTGTTCTGAACATTGTAAAAAAAGACTAATAGTGAACAATGGATGACCGCATGCAGTCCATGGATTCATCCGTTACAGAATGCAAATATACGCCAATCGACAGCCTTGAAAAAGACGCTTTTACATGGTTTCCAACGCCTCGTGGTGCTTGGGCTTCCAGAGCATGTAGTAATAGGCAAGTAATGCAATGCCCGCCACAAAGGGTACAATGGCTAGGTGCTTGAAAGTATAATCCCCAAACAAGGGTAGGGCGTCGAATTGAAAAAACTCACTGATCATCCAGTAGCTATTCGCTGTAATCCAGCAGACAATGGCCAAATTGTGGCACCATTCGCTCATCAGGTGACGCGTTTGCCAGGCAATCACGATTGATATCACCAGGGTGGGGGCAATCATGGTGACGCCCAAGGGTTTCCAAATCATGCACCAGGATACGTCTTTGAACAACCAAAACACGATGTGAAGATTTTCCATTTTTCTAAAGCGAAGCGGAATGCTATACAGGCGATCATTTTTCATCTCAACAATTCTTTGGA
>CAZCCN010000015.1:12189-19864 GCA_964497085.1 uncultured Ferruginibacter sp. | reverse complement strand
GACCCCATGGTGCCCAGGGTGAAATTGGCTAAAAAGTTGAAGGTGAAGGGGGCCAGTAAGAAATACCCAAATGCGGCACCAAGAAAAAAACAGAGCGACACCCAAAAAATGCTTCCCCTCGAGTATTTTAATTCTTTTGGCGACAGAGCGGGTTTGATGAATTTCCACAACTCCCAAAACAAATAAGGAAAAGCGACAATCAAACCGCCCACCATCGCAATGGACATGGCCGACATGAATGGACCACTGATGGTATTGCCTTGTAATTGAATGTTGATGGGCGGCATGCACAAGGATTCTCCCAAATGCAATTGATGGCTCAGGTTGCACAAAAATCCGTAGGTAACAAAATCGTTGTGGGCAGGGGCGTAAATGATGTGATCGAAAATCCAATCGATGTTGATAAATATGGCGATGGCAGCAACCAGCCACACCACCACCGATTTAACCAAATGCCATCTCAACGCTTCGAGGTGATCAATGAAACTCATTTCGGCTTTTCCCTGTTGGTTGCTCATGACGATGAATTAAATACTGCTTAGGGGGCAAAGGTAGCATCATTTCTATTTTCTACTCCAAGATATTCAAACCTTCTTATCCTCCTAAAACAGAAAGCCCCTGTAGAAACAGGGGCCGCTCACAAAACTAACTGCGTATGAAAAAACTTAACCATCGTTTTTCAATACAACAGGGGCAAAGAACATGCCCAATCTCTTTATAATTGTTAAGGATTCGCAAAGATTACCCGCCTCACACCGTTTATTGTTGTGTCGTCAGTTTTTCAGCGTTTTCAGCAAATTGGAGGGCGTCAATGAATTCCTGGATTTCCCCATTGATAACGGCATCTAGGTTGTACACCGTGAGTCCGATTCGGTGATCGGTAACCCTTCCTTGGGGGTAATTGTATGTCCTGATTTTCGCACTGCGGTCGCCTGTGCTCACCAAGCTTTTCCGTTGTTTGGAAATGGCTTCTTCGGCTTTTCGCACTTCTTCATCATACAATTTGGTTCGCAGCATATCCATGGCTTTCTCGCGGTTGGCCAACTGGCTTCTTTCGGTTTGGCAAACGACTACGATACCAGTGGGTTTGTGCGTAAGAAATACTTTTGTTTCTACTTTGTTAACGTTTTGACCACCCGCACCGCCACTTCGGGCGGTTTCCATTTTCACATCGCTTTCTTTCAGTTCGAAATCAATTTCATCAGCCTCGGGCATGATGGCTACGGTAGCCGCACTGGTATGCACACGCCCGCTGCTTTCCGTATCCGGAACCCTTTGTACCCTATGTACACCGCTTTCAAATTTCATCGTGCCGTATACATCATCTCCTTTAATTTCCACCTGCACCTCTTTGTATCCGCCTACGGTTCCCTCGCTTTCGCTGAGTATGGCCGTTTTCCATCCTTTCTTCTCACAATATTTGATGTACATCCTTAGCAAGTTCCCGGCAAACAAGGAAGCCTCGTCTCCGCCGGTACCTGCCCTGATTTCCAGGATGGCGTTTTTTTCGTCAAAAGGATCTTTGGGAATCAACATGTTTCGGATTTCCTTTTCCAATTGTTCTTGCTGTGCTTCCAGGGCGGGCAATTCCAATTTGGCCATGTTCCGCATTTCGTCATCGTCCGAATGCAGTACTTCTTTATTGAAGGCAATGTCATCTAATAACTTTACATAGGCATTTCGAACATCCACAATTTTGCCCAGGCTGCGATATTCCTTGCTCATGGCGCTAAACTTCTTATTGTCGCTTACAATTTCAGGATTGGTCAAAGCCACCCCGAGGTTGTCAAATTTCGCCTTGATCGCGTCGAGTTTATCTAACATATAGTACTTTTATAGTGGACACCCAACAAATCACCCATCAAGGGTGTTAGGAGAGTGGACCTCATTTCTTTACAAGTCAGTAGAGGGTGCAAATTTACGTGATCTCAACCATTCATTTTGTATAGAAAATTCACAGCCGATCAGATTTTTTCAGGGTATGAGATGTTGCCTGAAAGCACGGTTATCATAACCGATCAGTCAGGAAAGATATCGGATTTGATAAATACGACTGAAGCCGGAGAGGATATTCAGCGTTTTGAAGGTATCCTTTCTCCGGGATTTGTAAACACCCATTGTCATTTGGAGCTTTCTCATATGAAGGGAATGATTTCACAGCAAAGCGGCATGGTTGATTTTTTGCTGGAGGTGGTAAGGCAAAGAGGAGCTGATCGGGACATAGTTTGGGCCGCGATTGAAAAAGCCGAAGATCAAATGATTGAAAATGGCATTGTGGCGGTGGGGGATATTTGCAACACCAATCATACAATTGATCAAAAAGCAAAAGCCCGTTTATATTATCACAATTTTATTGAGTCAACCGGTTTTATTCCTGCCTTGGCGACAAATCGTTTTCAGCAAGCGGTTGGTTTACACCAGGAGTTTGCTGAAAAATTACCCAACAATTCTATTGTACCCCATGCCCCTTATTCTGTCTCGGCGCTTTTATTGGAAAAAATCATTGCATTTCCATCCAACAGAGCAATGACGATGCACAATCAGGAGTCGCTTGCAGAAAATGATTTGTATTTTAACAAGACGGGCGACTTCTTGCGTTTATATGATGAATTGAAAATTGACATCTCTTTTTTCACCCCTGCAAACAAAACGAGTCTGCAATCCCTGATGCCCTATTTTAAAAGGGAGCAGCCCATCGTACTAGTACACAATGTTTGCACGAGTGAAGAGGATATCGCCATCGCTGCTTCGTATTTTGAATCTCAAGCATTATACTATTGTTTATGCCCCAACGCCAATCTGTATATTGGCAATGGATTGCCTGAAGTGGAATTGCTTATCAAGAACAAATGCAATCTGGTTCTTGGCACCGACAGCCTGGCTTCCAACAACCAACTGAATATTCTGGATGAAATCAATACACTTAAAAAACATTTTCCGTCTTTATCAATGAATCAGTTGTTGCAGTGGGCAACCATCAATGGGGCTAAGGCCTTGAGTATTGATGATGTGTATGGTAGTTTTGAAAAGGGAAAAACACCTGGAATCGTGTGGATTAAAGACGATCAGGCGAAGCGGGTTGTGTAGATGCGTTCATCGTATGCTGCACTTTTAAATTTGTCTGTTTTGCCTATCTTACGTTTTAAATAAATTGAATAAGATGCAATCCAAAGCCGCCACAGTAGAATCATACATTCAAGCACTACCCGAAGAAAGAAAAGAAGCGATAGAAA
The DNA here is from genome assembly GCA_964497085.1 of uncultured Ferruginibacter sp. Classification (GTDB taxonomy): domain Bacteria; phylum Bacteroidota; class Bacteroidia; order Chitinophagales; family Chitinophagaceae; genus Ferruginibacter. The sequence goes on along the minus strand of CAZCCN010000015.1, from coordinate 16,631 downwards.
AATTAAGAAAGATCATCCGGAAAAATTTGCCAAAAGGTTTTGAAGAAAGCATGTGTTACGGTATGATCGGCTACTGTGTGCCCCACAGCAAGTATCCGAAAGGATACCATTGTAAACCGGAGCAGGCGCTCCCCTTCATAAATATTGCGTCACAAAAAAACTTCATCGCGCTTTACCATATGGGCATGTATGCCAACCCCAAATTGTATGAATGGTTTGTGAAAGCATATGCGGTTAAAGCAAAAGGGAAATTGGATATGGGAAAAAGCTGTATACGCTTTAAAAAGACGGATCAGATTCCATTTGACGTAATCGGTGAGCTGGCAACAAAAATGACGACCGATGAATGGATAAAAACCTACGAGAAAAGTTTTTTAAAAAAGCAATAAATTCATAAATCATTTGAGGCATTCTCTTTAAAAGTTTACCCCAACACTTCCTGCAACACGGACAAAGTTTTCATTTGTCCAAAGTCTGAAAAGTGCAATGCGTAGTATTCCTGATAAGACAACAGCAATGCTCTTCGCATTTGTTTATTAAGCTTGATTTGATCCAATTCAGAGGGGTGCATGACTTTTAATAATTCTGCGGTCAGTACAGCGCCTTTACCACTAATAAAATTCGAATGACCTGGCATCGAATCCATGAATCTTCCTTCCCGAAGGTCAAGATGGCAATTGGCTTCCAAACGTTCTCCCTCATTCGGTTCCTGTATTTTAAAACCAACAAATTGGGTGAGTTGAAGTGCAAAAAAGAGCGGGATATTGGCCGCTATGCCCGCATTTGATTTGTCCAGAGAAATCAACACGTCTTCACAAAAATAAAACAGGTCTGCATGGGGTTCAGGTTGTTTAAGGATTTTGTACAACAACTCCATCATGTATAATGCGATACTGTTTTTAATTACATCACTGAACACGGTTTGATACACAACCCCCCAGTTGCTTTCTTTGATCCGCTGAATATTTTTGATATTGTTTTGATAGACTTCCAACTCCAAAATGGCACCTGGTTGCATCATCATGGCTTTGCTGCTGCCTTTTTTTTGAGACCGGGCGCCATTGACCATATAAGCCTGCACACCAAATATTTCGGTCAGTAGCGTTACAATCAAGCTGGTTTCACCATACTTGACCGTTCTCAATACAATCCCTCTGGTGCTGTGTATCATGCGAATAATTCAGGAATAATTGCTTGGGTTTCTTGATAAATCAACTTTCTTTGCAAAAAGATTTCTTTACCAGACTCAATATTAAATAATTATGTGGCAACGTTTAGGAAAATTTGTGTTACGAAACAGAATGATTTTATTGGCTTTGCTGCTGATTGGTTCTGTTTGGATGGGTTATTTTGCCTCCAAGGTAAAACTTAGCTATGAATTTGCCCGTGCCATCCCGACAGACAATCCCAAGTATGGGGAATATGTGGCGTTTAAAAAAATGTTTGGGGATGATGGCAATTTGTTGGTGGTAGGTGTCCAAACGCCCGATTTTTTTAACCTGAAGCATTTTAGAGCCTATCAGGCAATGCACCAACAAGTCAAAGTTATTTCGGGCGTCAATGATGTCTTAAGTGTACCCGCTGCCATTGTTTTACAAAGGGATAGCCTAGAAGAAAAGTTGAATGCAGTCAAAATATTTCCTGCCTTCATCGCCAATCAAGCAGCTTTGGACAGTGCAAAAGCGCTTTTTCTGAACCTGCCTTTTTACCAATCGTTGTTGTACAATCCAGCTACTGGAGCGTATCTGATGGGAATCAAGATCAACAAGGATTTGCTCAATTCGGCCGCGAGGGTACAGGTGGTGAATGCCATTTCCAAAGCCACCCGACAGTTTGAGCAACAAACAGGTACCGAAGTGCATCTAAGTGGATTGCCACTGATACGAACAGTGGTAGCCGAAAGGATTCAGAAGGAGATGCGGTTGTTTTTAATTGGCTCCATCGTATTGAGTATCCTGATTTTAATGCTCTTTTTCCGTTCAGTGGCCACTACTTTGATTTCTATGTCGGTCGTGATCTTAGGTGTCATCTGGACCATGGCGTTGATCCACTTGTTTGGATATAAAATCACCTTGCTGACAGCCCTGATTCCTTCGTTGGTGGTGGTGATCGGCATTCCGAATTGCATCTATTTTATCAATAAGTACCATACTTCTTATCTCCAGCATCCTCAAGACAATGAGGCGGAACGAAAAAACAATGCATTGGTAGATATGGTGAGCAAAATGGGGGTTGTCACGCTGTTTTGCAACATTACGGCGGCCATTGGTTTTGCCGTCTTTGCCCTAACCAAAAGTGCCATTCTGCAGGAATTTGGTTTGGTGGCTGGTATCAGCATCATGATAATTTTTATGATTTCTTTCATCCTGCTTCCCGCGGTCCTCAGCTTGATTCCTGCACCCAAGCCCATTCAGTTGCGTTACTTGGACAACAAATGGATTGGTACGTTTTTAAACAAAGTGGAAACCTGGGTGTTCAACCATCAAAAAACCATATTGGCGATTACTGCTGCTATCGTGGTGTTTTCCATCGCCGGGGTGCTTCGCCTGCAATCGGTTGCCTACATTGTAGATGATCTTCCCAAGAAAGATAAGATTTATATGGACTTGTCTTTTTTTGAAAAAAATTTCAAAGGCGTGATGCCCCTCGAAATTGTAATCGACACCAAGAAAAAAAATGGGTTGGCAGGCATGAAAGCCTTGACAGTGTATGAAAAAGCGGATGCCTTGTCTGCCTACATTGCCCAAAGAAGCGACATGAATAAACCCCTTTCCATTGCAGAGGGTTTGAAATTTGCCAAACAAGGATTTTATGAAAACGATTCTGCGCAATACCTGCTTCCCAATAGTTTTGACGGCGCTTTCGTAGGTGAATACCTAAAACCCAGCAAAGGACAATCAACCAATAATTTTTCTAAAATGCTGCTTTCTTTTTTAGATAGCAACAGAAGGTATACGCGCATCAGCGTGAGCATGGCTGATATCGGAACCAAGCGCTTGCCTGTTGTGCTGAAGGAGATCGAGCACAAAGCCAATGAGTATTTCGACACAAGTCTTTACAAAGTATCCCTGACTGGAACAAGCATCACTTTTTTGGAAGGAAGCCGCTTCATTATCAACGGACTGAAAGAAAGCATTGTGTGGGCCTTTGTATTGATTGCCTGTTGTATGCTGTATTTGTTTCGGTCGTATAGAATACTGATCTGCTCCCTCATTCCAAACTTGATTCCTTTATTGATTACAGCAGGCATCATGGGGTGGGTGGGAGTGCCTTTGAAACCATCCACGGTATTGGTGTTCAGTGTGTCATTGGGGATTGCCATCGATATCACCATCCGCTTTCTGGTCAATTACAGACAAGTGCTGCCCGTGGTCGGAAACAATACTGAAACAGCCGTGCAGCATACTGTGCAGCAAACCGGCTTGAGCATTATTTACACCTCACTCGTATTGACTGCGGGATTTGTGATTTTTTGTGCCAGTAGTTTTGGAGGAACGTTTGCTTTGGGATGGCTCACCTCTGTTACCTTATTGTCAGCCACCATTACCAATCTAGTACTGCTGCCGGTGCTGTTGCTGCTTTTGAATAAACGAGCCACCCAATAATTCTATTGGAGTGTTTTTGACAGGAATGCTTCTAAGGCTTCTTCCCGCAAATCGGTTGCGATAATTTTTCCTTGCGGATCGACCAATACATTATAAGGAATGCCATCGAAGCCATATAATTTGGCTGCTTCGCCGTTCCAGCCCCTTAAATCGATGATGTGTTTCCAGGTAAGTTGGTCTTCTTTAATGGCATCTTTCCAGTCTGCTTTGTTTTCGTCCAGCGATACACCCAATACCGTGAAATTCTTTTTCTTAAATTTTCGGTAAGCCGCTACTACATATGGATTCTCGCCCCTGCAAGGGCCGCACCAGCTGGCCCAAAAATCAACTAGTACATATTGTCCTTTAAGCTGACTGAGTGAGAACATAACACCCGCCGTGTCTGGCAAATTCAAATCAGGCGCCATGTTTCCGATGGCGGGTTTGCCAGTTGCGGATGCGCTTGAAGTTTCTCTGGCCTCCTTCATTTTGGTAAACGACGCAACAACCGTTTCGATTCCTTTATGCTGGGGGAACCGCTTGGTAAGCCCTGCAATCGTTTTGTTCAGGAGTGCGGTGTCTACTACATTGCTGTATCCCAATGCAAACATGGTTACAATTGGGTCTTTACACGTATCAATCTTATTTGAAATAAATGTTTTGAATCCATTCTCGAGTTTTTTCATCTGCTCTTGTGCGATCAACAGCAAACTGTCATTGGTAGTCAAGTTGATGGTAGCATGTTGCTTATCCAAATCTGTGATTTTGTTGTTCAGGTCCACCATAAATGTTTTCAACAGATCATTCGCAGGCGTATTGAAAGAGGCTCCTTCTATACCTGTGTCTCGAATGTCGGCT
>CAZCCN010000015.1:0-12179 GCA_964497085.1 uncultured Ferruginibacter sp. | reverse complement strand
TGCACTCAATGTTGGCCTCGTCATTGATGAAAATAAAACTCACCTCGCTTTTTTCCAAGCGCAACCGATACAAGCCTTCTTCTGTGGCAGTGGCTTGCACTGTAAATTTTCCATTGATAATCATGCCGGTATCCAGTACCTCAGGATTTTTATCACTGAAAAACAATTCTTCCAGATATACTTTCTGGTTGGCGGCATGACTGATTTCGCCTTTCAGGGTAAAATGATAGTTGTCTTTTTTACTGTTGCAAGAAAAGACACAGCAAATCATTGCAAGAATGGAGAAAAATTTCAGTTTGCGCATGAGCAGTTGGTTTATAGTTTATTTTTAATAGCAGCAATTACTTCTTTAAGCTGTCCGGCTTCCTGCCCTCCTGCGGTTGCCAGGGTTTTTTGACCACCGCCCCCACCATTGATCAATGGGCCGGCAATTTCTTTGATGAGTTTGGAAGCGTCCAAATTTTTGGCAACGGCAACCGTTTCGCTCATGCCAATGGCTACAAAAGCCTTGCCTCCGATATTTGAACAAAGCACCACCAAATGGTCATGCAGGTGGTTTTTAAAGTCGAAACATAATTTTTTCAATGCGTCGGAAGTTGGTACTTCAATGATTTCACCAATGAAACTCACATTGTTGATGATTTCATCTTTTTGCATCAATTCTTGTCTGATGGCAACCAATTGCCTTGCTTCTAAAGATTCTATTCTTTTTTCAAGGCCCGCCTTGTCCGATAAAATATTTTCAATGGCTTTCTGCAGGTCTTTTGGATTTTTCAACTGCTCTTTCACTGCATCCAATTGTGCCGCTTGTTGCCGCAAATGGTTTTCTGCCGCTTCCCCCGTCATCGCCTCAATCCTTCTTACCCCGGCAGCCACCGCACTTTCGTGCGTGATGAGGAAATGTCCCAATTCTCCGGTAGCGCCCACATGTGTTCCCCCGCACAATTCTATTGAGTAGTTAGGGTCCATGATCACCACCCTGACAGTGTCTCCGTATTTTTCTCCAAACAAAGCCATCGCACCCAGCGCAATGGCTTCATCTTTGCTCATGCTTTTAATGACCACCGGAATGTTTTCCCTGATTTTTTGGTTCACTAATTTCTCAACAGCGATGAGCTCATCGGCGGTTACTTTGGCAAAATGAGAAAAATCGAATCGAAGCTGTTGGTCGTTGACCATACTTCCCTTTTGCGCTACGTGTTTACCCAATACTTGTCTCAATGCGGCATGCATCAAATGGGTGACACTATGGTGTACCGTGATGTTTTTTCTTCTGTCTCTGTCTACGATGGCCTCTACCGTTGAGGTGAGTGAATCGGGAATGCTTTCAGCCAAGTGGATAATTAAATCATTTTCTTTTTTGGTATCGATGATACGCACGGCGGTATTGCCTATTTGCAAAATCCCCGCATCACCTACTTGTCCACCGCTCTCCGCGTAGAAAGGCGTTTCTTCCAGTACTATTTGAAAAAGCGATTTTCCTTTGGCAGTTACTTTTCTGTATTTATTGATTCGAGTGGAAATCGAAAGGGTGTCATATCCAACAAACCCTTTTGTGTCCAGGGGCTCTACCATCTGCCAATCCTCTGTATCCATTGCGGTGGCAGCACGACTTCTGTCTTTTTGCACCTTCATTTCTTTATCAAAGCCTTCTTCATCTACAGTCAATCCGTTTTCCTGGGCAATCAGTCTTGTTAAGTCGATCGGGAATCCAAATGTATCTAACAATTCAAAAGCATCTGCACCAGAGATGGCATCTTTGGTGGCTGCCATGATTGTATCCATTTTCTTCAGGCCCTTGTCAAGGGTTCTTAAAAAAGCTTCTTCTTCCTCTTTGATTACTTTGGCCACAAAATCATGTTGCTGGTGCAATTCGGGAAATACCTCTTTGAACTGCTCGGCTATAACAGGAAGCAACTGGTGCAAAAGTGGTTGTTTGAAATCCAAGTAAGAGTAATAGTATCGAACCCCTCTTCTTAAAATTCTTCTGATGACGTAGCCGGCGCTGGTATTGGAAGGAAGCTGGCCGTCTGCGATGGTAAATCCGATGGCCCGAATGTGGTCTGCGAGTACCCGGAAGGCCACGCTTTGTTTATCATCTCCCGCGGTATAGGTTTTACCGGTGATTTTTTCAGTGGCTTGAATCGTACCTGCAAATACATCGGTATCGTAATTGCTTTGTTTGTTTTGCAACACCCTCACCAGTCGCTCAAAGCCCATTCCTGTGTCTACATGCTTTTCGGGTAGGGGTTCCAGTGAGCCGTCTTTTTTTCTATTGTATTGAATGAATACATTGTTCCAGATTTCAATCACTTGGGGATGGTCCTTATTGACCAAATCCCTGCCTGGAATGGCAGCCCGTTCTGCTGCAGAGCGACAATCTACATGGATTTCAGAACAGGGACCACAGGGTCCCGTGTCGCCCATTTCCCAAAAATTATCTTTTTTGTTACCGTAGATAATCCGGTTTTCGGGCACGATTTTTTTCCATTCCTGTAAAGCAATATTGGAAGGAGGAATGTTTTCTTTGGCATCGCCTTCAAATACGGTCACATACAATCTGTCTTTATCGAGCTTGTATACTTCGGTTAACAATTCCCAACTCCAGGCGATGGCTTCTGCTTTGAAATAATCTCCAAAGCTCCAGTTTCCCAGCATTTCAAACATGGTATGGTGATAGGTGTCTACCCCTACTTCTTCCAGGTCATTGTGTTTACCGCTGACACGAAGGCATTTTTGGGTATCGGCTATACGGGTTGCGGGAGCCTGTTTGTTACCTAAAAAATAATCTTTGAATTGATTCATGCCGGCATTCGTAAACAACAGGGTGGGATCGTTTTTGACAACGATGGGAGCTGAGGGAACAATGAGGTGTCCTTTGGATTTGAAAAAATCGATAAAATGTTGTCTGATCTCTGATGCCGTCATCATAATGTGTTGAGCTATGGGTTGGGTAATGTGATTTATAGGTTTATATTTGTATGATGGAGCAAATGCGCCTTTGACGCGATTGCCCACGGTGCAATTTAACGATTAACAACGAGTTTTGCAGACCAAATACAGAGCGCAGCGGGATGAAAAAAATCAAATATTATTATAACACCCATACCCTGAAGTATGAAAAGCTGATTACCCCACTGCGGGTAAAGCTATTAAGGCTTTTCAGTGTGTTGTCGGGAATCATCGTGGGGGCTGCTTTGGTCATTTATGTATACAACCGGTTTTTCCCCAAGCCCACAGAAATAGCGGCCAATAAACGCTATGAGTTGCTGAAAGACAATTACAATCAGTTATCCGCAAAGCTACAGGTATTGCAAGACCAAATGGCTGCCCTGGAAAAGCGGGACAATGAAGTGTATCGGTCCATTTTTGAAGCCAATCCTTTGCCTGACAGTGCACGGGCCAAGCTGATCGAAAAAAAGAAAGAAATAGAAAAGATCAAGGAAATGGATGGGTTTGAATTGGGAAAAGGAATCGCCCAGCAGCTGAACAACATCAATGCCCGCATCGTCTACCAATTTAAAAGTTACGACAACATTGCGCTGCTGATCAAAGACCAGGGCACCAAACTTACTTGCATCCCCGCCATCCAGCCTGTCAACAACAAGCAGCTCAACCGAATAGCGAGCGGATTTGGCATGCGCATCGATCCCGTATACGGTACGCCAAAATTCCATAAGGGACTCGATTTCACTGCGCCACAAGGAACACCTATTTATGCCACAGGCAATGGAACCGTCATAGAATCGGGCTTGTCCACCTCTGGCTACGGCAATCACGTGATCATCAATCATGGATATGGCTATCAAACGTTATATGGCCACATGGTCAGGATCAAAGCCCGGAGGGGACAGCGGGTGAAACGAGGCGAAGTGATTGGTTGGGTAGGAAGCACCGGAAAAAGCACCGGTCCGCATTGTCATTATGAAGTACACATCAACAGCCAGGAAGTGAATCCGGTATATTTTTTCTACAATGATCTGAATGCGGAGCAGTACGACAGGTTGTTGAAACTAGCCGCTAAAGGAAGTGCGAAAAGTTTTGATTAACTTTAATATGGACTTCAAATGCTGGAGTATGTGGGTAAGAAGTTGTCCTGAAATCTTTAAATAAAATTTCAACATGAAGCTCAAACAAACTGCGTTGGATTTTGATTTTACCAGCGAATCGCAGCCTGCTCATCCGCCTGTTCAACCGCAAGCCACAACCATCGTGGTAAGGGAAGAGCCCATCGAAGTGGACATTCAGTCCAAGCAAAGAACCGTATCCAAAAAGCCTGTTGCCCAGGCAGCGGGTAAAAAATCCACCAGGGGCCGCATGAAAATAAGCGATATGGCCCTGCAAGCCGAAAAGATTGACATTCCTTCGGATGATATCCTGTTTTCTAAAAGTTATTACAACATAGGCGCGGTGGCTCAGATGTTTCAAGTCAACCAATCTTTGATACGTTTTTGGGCCAATGAGTTTGATGTGCTCAAGCCCAAGAAGAATGCCAAAGGAGACCGGTTTTTCAGACCCGAGGATGTAAAAAACCTAAAGCTAATCTATCATTTGTTAAGGGAGCGAAAGTATACCATTGAAGGCGCCAAAGATTTTTTGAAAAAAAGCAAACGGGCTGATCAGAAATTCGAAACCATTCAATCTCTTCACCATTTGAAATCCTTTTTACTGGAATTAAAAGCAGGGTTATAATATTCACATGAAAACATTCATCATTGTCATTGCTTGTTGTTTGCTTGGCCTGAACGCCTTTTCTCAAACACCGTACACTACTGCACCTGATCCGCAGCAGCCGGGCGGATTGATCATGAATGGCATCCTGACTAAGTATGTACTCATCAACCAGGCTTCATTCAAGTGGTATGTTTCCAATCAAAACGGATACCAACCTTCTCCGAATATAGTGGCCACCATGGCAGCGGCAAAAGACTCTTTTCACCTTGTCATTTTTGGCGGCACATGGTGCGACGACACCCAATTCATTTTGCCTAAATTTTTCAAAATACAAGAGTTGAGTGGTTTTCCTGACAACCGCATAACCTTTTTCGGCGTTGACAGAAATAAAAAGACCCTTGGCAATGCCGCAGCTGCTTTTCAGTTGCAGAACATACCCACCATCATCGTTATGAAAAACGGTAAAGAAGTCGGAAGGGTGGTGGAATATGGGAAAACAGGCAAGTGGGATGCTGAATTATCAGCCTTGCTACAATAAGGACTACAGCAATTGATAGATTTCCAATCCTTTTTTGGTCAGTACATACATTTGACCATTTGCTATTTTGATGGCGCGATACGCTTCTATTGAAGCGGGCAAGGGATAAGCCTGCTCTTGCATGTTGTCAAGCCTGTATATCAACAAGCTATGGCCAACAAATCCAAAAACACGATGGTTTTCAACAACAATGTTTTTCCATTTTTTGATGGGAAGCTGTGAAACATATGCGCCATAATAATCAAACCGGTACAATCCCTTTTTGGGATCATACAAAAACAGTTGATTGTCGGCGTCTATCAATTGTGTGGCGGCAGGCAAATCATTTGTCATCATCCTGAGGTCGTTGCTTTCCAACAATAGCTTTCCCTGGTCGGTTATTTTTTTTATTTTAAAATCCTGCTCGTCAAAAATCCATACATAGTTGTCGTATGAAGCGGCAACAGCTTGCACATTGAAAATGTTTTCATTTCTCAGGTTGATGCTGTTGATGGGCGCAAGGGCTTGGTTGAGTACCACCACAGTGGCGAAGTGGGGGTAGTACACTATCACCTTCAGTGGATTGCGCACATCGATCATTGATGGCTGGCCGTATTTTTTTACGTCATTGAAGACATTCAATTTGTCGCCGGATGGATTTAGTTTTTGTAATTGGTAGGAAGTGGTCAGCAGATAGATGTTTCCCAGCACATCTACTTCCACCGATACGAAATCTCCTGGAATCAACTTGGAAAAGCGCGCGATCGTCGGTATGCTATCGGATGATTGTGCCAGCAAGGTAGGTTGACTCATCAGACAACAGGCCAATATGATCACAATAATCTTGTTCAAGGCTTAAGTTTTGTAATAATGAAGGGTCAGTTCGTTGCCATCAAAAACAGCGTAACTGTTGTATTTGATCCAGTCGCCCAAGTTCACATAGGTACTTTGAGCATTCAGCTGGATATGAAGAGGCAGGTGTCGATGACCAAATACAAAATAATCGTAAGATTGGGTTTGCAAAATCTCCCGACAGTAAGCAACCAGCCATTCTTTTTCTTCTCCCATGAATACTTCGTCTTTCTGTCCCGTTTGGGCCCTGCTTTTTCGGCTAAAATAATCGGCTAACCAAATACCCCATCGATTGGGTAGCATGCCGAAGAGTGTTTTTGCCAAACGGTTTCTGAAAATCTTCTTGATGAATTTGTAACCATGATCGCCAGGGCCTAGTCCATCTCCGTGTCCCAACAAGAATTTTTTTCCGTTGAACTCAAAAGCAACCGGTTCGTAGTAAACAGGAATATTCAATTCTTTCTGAAAATAATCATTCATCCACATATCATGATTCCCTACAAAAAAATGAATCGCAATACCACTGTCTGTCAGCTCCGCCAATTTACCCAGTATGCGAACATACCCTTTCGGAACCACCTTTTTGTATTCAAACCAAAAGTCAAACAAATCCCCCATGATAAAAATGGTGTGTGCCTTGTCTTTGATTTCATTCAGAAATGCGACCACTCTTTTCTCTCTTGCCAAACTGGTAGCGGCATCGGGAGCGCCTAGGTGAAAGTCTGACAAAAAATAAATATGTTTTGATGAAGACATGAAATAAATCTAATGTGGTTTGTTTTTGTTTTGAATGTATTCCAACAAGTCGCCCGTTGGAATCACGGGCAATCCGGTGATATCGCCATTGAACCAATAAATCCAGGCAGTAGTGGTTTGATCTTGGTGATACACTTCCACTACAGATCTTCTGTACAAAGGGGTTTCTCCTGCTTCGACAATCAAACCTTCATAATCATCCAGTTGGGCAATGGCCCAATGAAAGGCATCCGGACTGTTGGCTGCATACAACTCGCCGGTAATGAGTGCTTCTGCTGCTGGAATGGCTACGGGATAGTTGCCATTGTCATAAAACCGTCCTTTGACTTTGGCTTCTCCCACGAGTGAAAAAAAATCTGACAGGTACCTATACGCAGGATTTCGAAAACCACTGCGCAGTGAACCATATACAAACACTTGATAGGTAGGTGCCGTCATAGAATCTAAGATTACCCTTCAATTAGGAAACAATATACTTCTTTTGGTCCATGAACCCCTGTTACGAGCGTTTTTTCAATGTCAGCCGTTCGGCTGGGTCCGCTTGCAAAAGTGATTAGGGAAGGTATATTGGAAGCATATTTTTCTTTCAAAAACTGCAGCGACTCTTTCACATCATACACCAATTGGCTGGTGTAGGCGATACATATATGGATGGGGGCATAGACACTGGTTGTCCTTCCGCTTGCTTGTGCCGAACTCATCACGATGGTGCCGGTTCTGGCTACCAGATACTCACAGCTGGTAATAGAAGCGTCGCAGGTGTCTAATTGGGCAGTAGGTGATAGGCCCAAGGGCTCTAGCAAAGTCGTTAATTTTTTTTCGACACAATAGATGGATGACCAACCGGCTGTTTCGAGCAGCTGGGCCAATTGTTGCTGAAGGGCTGCTTCATCAGGGCAAAAAATAAATTTTCCTTGCAGTTGATTAAACGCTTGGGCAAAAGCAACGGCTATATCTTCATTGGATCCGGTAAAAACAGATTGTGTTCCTTCGCTTTGAGGAAAAGGCAAGGGGACTGGATTGCTCAGGGCTTGCCGTATTCTTTTCAAAATATTTTCTTTTGCCGGTGTCGTGGCCATCTGACAGATTTATGATAGGGTATCTGGTTGCGCACCTGGTTCAGTGGCTGTTTCAGGCTGAGCAGGTGTAGGTTCCTCTTGAATGTCTACAATCTTCTTTTCTTCAAAAGGTCTTTTTCCAATCAGTGCTTCCACGTCACTTTTGAACAACACTTCTTTTACCAATAGTTCTTTGGCTAATTTTTCTACTTCTGCTTTTCTATCTGTGAGGAGTTTTTTTGTTTTGATGTAAGCCTGGTCAATCAATTGCCGTACTTCATGGTCAATCATCTTGCCGGTTTCTTCGCTGTAAGGCTTGGTAAAATAATTCTCTTGTGCCGGATCATAGAAGCTGATGTTGCCCACCTTTTCATTCATGCCGTAAACGGTTACCATGCTGTAGGCAATCTTGGTAATTTGTTGCAGGTCATTGCTGGCGCCGGTGCTGATTTTTCCAAAGAAAATATCTTCGCTTGCCCGCCCTCCAAGCGTCATGCAAATCTGATCAATCAACTGATCGGTGTTGTATAGGTATTGCTCTTTGGGCGTATACTGCGCATAACCCAAGGCTGCTGTGCCCCTGGGCACAATGGTTACCTTCAACAAAGGATAAGCATGTTCCAGGTACCAACCGCAAATGGCGTGTCCTGCTTCATGGTACGCAATGATTTCTTTTTCTTCGGGAGAGATGATTTTGTTTTTCTTTTCCAAGCCGCCGATCACTCGGTCAATCGCATCCTGAAAATCACTCATGTCTACCGCTTCTTTGTTTTTTCTGGCGGCAATCAGGGCTGCTTCATTGCAAACATTCGCAATGTCGGCGCCCGCAAAACCAGGGGTTTGTTCAGCCAGTTTGTGGATGTCCAGGGTTTCGGATGTTTTGATGGGCTTAAGGTGTACTTTGAAAATCGCTTCTCTTCCTACCAGATCGGGCCTATCAATGGTGATCTGTCTGTCGAACCTTCCGGGTCTTAGCAGAGCACTATCCAGCACATCCGGGCGGTTGGTAGCCGCTAAAATAATGATGCCCAAATCGGTTCCAAATCCATCCATTTCAACCAGCAATTGGTTCAAGGTGTTTTCTCGCTCATCATTGCTCATCATCACGTTCTTGCCTCTGGCACGGCCAATGGCATCTATTTCATCGATAAAAATGATACAGGGTGCTTTTTCTCTGGCTTGTTTGAACAGGTCTCTTACCCTGCTGGCGCCGACGCCTACAAACATTTCAACAAAATCACTCCCGCTCAAACTAAAGAACGGAACCTGCGCTTCGCCCGCAACTGCTTTTGCCAAAAGTGTTTTACCGGTTCCGGGAGGGCCCACCAATAAGGCGCCTTTGGGAATTTTACCTCCCAATGCGGTGTATTTTTTTGGGTTTTTTAAGAAGTCAACAATCTCCATCACTTCCACTTTGGCTTCGTCCAATCCCGCCACATCGCCAAAGTTGATGTCCACCTTGGTGCCTTTTTCAAACAAAGTCGCTTTCGATTTGCCGATGTTGAAAATGCCGCCTGCGCCGCCCGCACCGCCAGCACCACCGCCCACTTTGCGCATCATCATGATAAACAAAAACCCGATCAACAATATCGGCAACAAAGAACTGATGATTTGTGAAAACAATTCTCCTTCATCGTCTGGAGAGTCGGGTACTTGCACTACCAATGGATTTTTGTTGTAAAAATCACTGATTTGGCTCGCAAAGGTTTTGTCGTCTACAATGCTGAAGAACAACTGGGGCGCGTTCGATTTTTTGGCTGCTTCGTACCTTTTGTTGTTTTCTTTGTTGTTCAACAATTGATTGTATAGATCAGACTTGTTGTGTAGGCTGTCTTTGTTCACAAAAACGCGGACAATTTTTTTGTTTCGGATGGTTTTGATTTTCTCTACATCACCCTGCTTCAGCATTTCGTAAAATTTTTGCTGATCCGTTTCAATGCCACCGCTTTCTACGCCTCTGACAAGATTGTAAGAAATAATGGAAAGGAAAACAATCCCATAGACCCAATAGATATTGAATTTGTTTTTTCGCTTGGAAGGTTCTTGCCCCATCGGATTCGTATTTTGAGAGGAGGAATGTCTGTTGTTGTTTGGTTGACTCATAAACTGCGTTTGCCGTTGTTTGTAAATGAAAGGGTAGTGATTAGAGGTTGTGCTCCATGGCAGGGGCGTCGCTCCACAATTCTTCTAAATGGTAGAATTTTCTGGGTTCAGGCAGCATGATGTGCACCACAATGTTGACATAATCAATTAAGATCCACTGTTCTGCCTGTCTTCCTTCATGCTTGAAAGGCGCTTCGCCGCATTTTTCTTTCACCTCTTTCTCAATATTATCTCCAATGGCCCTTAATTGATTGTTGTTGCTGGCTTGGCAGACGATAAAAAAATCGGCTACCGCTTCAGGAATTTTTCTCAAATCAAGGCTGATGATGTTTTCGCCTTTTTTGTCTTGTATTGCTTCAATAATTGTCTTGAAAAGTTTGCTGTTTCTTGTTAGCCGGGCAGGATTTTTTGCTCTGCTTTTTAATACGTTCAAATTACTCAAAAGTGTTACTTTTAATGTTGATTATAAACCTGATTCAATACTGTGTTGTCTTGGTCGAAAATGTCCGCTGGCAACCCGTATCAAAAGTACTATTTCTTTGCCATTTCTTCGTTCATGAAATCAGCCGCATCCTTTCATATTGTCGATCGTGTAGACAGCTCCAACAACTATGCCATGGAGCAGGTGCATGCAGGATTGGCTGTGTCCGGCATGGGATGGTTTGCCAACGAACAGCTATCCGGTAAGGGGCAGAGAGGCAAAAGCTGGGAAAGCCAGCCTGGCGCCAATATCACAATGAGCGTGGCTTTTGAGCCTCCCAAAGCATTTTGGGCGCAGCCATTCCTTTGGAATGCGCTCCTGGCAAATACTTGTAGAAATTTTTTGTCTGGTTATACCGATCACCCGGTTTCCATCAAATGGCCCAATGATTTGTACATAGATGACAGAAAGGCAGGAGGCATGCTGATTGAAAACAATTACCAGGGACAAACCTGGTGTTGGTCGATTGTGGGGGTTGGCATCAATGTCAACCAATCTGTTTTCAGCGCCGCGTTGCCCAATCCCATTTCTTTGCACCAGCTAACTTCTTACCCATACAATGCCATCGAGATGGCCAAGCAATTGCATCTTCAGTTGGTCAATGCAGTTGAGCATCCTGATGCTTTTCCGACAATTCTGGAAAGTTACCAGCAACATATGTACAAGCGGTTTCTGCAACAGAAATTTCGAAAAGAAAATGCGGTTTTTGAAACACAAATTCTGGGCGTAACTTCCTACGGGCAATTACAAACGAAGGACACCATGGAACGGACATTTTCCTTTGGAGAAGTAGAATGGGTTTTATAAATGAGCTTGCCTTATTTCGAAGCGCCCAGGGTTGCAAAGGCAGTTAATATTTCGGCGGCGTGTTCTTTGCTTTTGGGTTTTGCAAAAATTTTTCTGATGATGCCTTTGCTGTCAATCAGGAAAGTAGTTCTGATCAATCCCATGTATGTTTTTCCATACATTTTCTTTTCGCCCCACACCCCGTATTTTTGAATGACTGTCAAACTTGGGTCTGCAATGAGCGGAAACGGCAGTTCATGCTTTTGTTCAAACTTCTTGTGTTTTTTTTCATCGTCGGGGCTCACGCCAATCACCACCAATCCTTTGTTTCGAAGCAAGCCGTAATGGTCTCTGAGGTTACATGCCTGAACCGTACAGGTAGGGGTGTCGTCCTGGGGATAGAAATACAATACAATGTTTTTTCCTTTGTAATCAGCCAGTGATATGGTTTTGCCATTCTGGTCTTTGCCTTTAAATGCGGGCGCTTTGGCACCTTCTGTCAGCATGGTCATGGGCATTCGCTTATCTGGTAAAGTAAAATGTTTGGGTGGCAACGTTGCCTGCCAGGTCATTAACAGATAACTGAAGAGAATGTTCGCCTGGTGGACAATGTTCGTCAAAAGCATACCGAAAGATTTTTCCTTTGTCATTGCTGAAGCAAATCCATTGACCGTCCAGCAGCGCATCAAAAGAGGCAATTTCTTCGGTGTTGTCTGCTACCGTAAATGCGATGCTTTGGCGGCCCGACCAATTGCCGCCATTGGTTAAATGGCCGATGGGTCGAATGCTAGGAGCGATGGTATCCAGAATCAGTTGAAAATTGCCCAAGCTTCTGAAGGACGCTTTGTACCAATTGTTTTCAGCAACCGCTTTTTTGAAGTCTGTCTTGTTATTCCAGCTTCGCTTCATCACAATGCGTCCGGTGTCTTTGATTGCAAAGGTCGCTTTCACG
>CAZCCN010000014.1:0-20682 GCA_964497085.1 uncultured Ferruginibacter sp. | reverse complement strand
CTTCATTCGCTCTTTGGCTAGTCGTGGCGCGTTGGGTGGTCTCCATCCAATGATAGTGGAAATCGCTGATTTGCTGAAGGCTGCCCGATATGACAAAATCATTATAGAGACGGTAGGCGTAGGTCAAAGTGAAGTTGAAATTGTGGGATTGGCGGATGTCACCATCGTGGTGTTGGTACCCGAAGCAGGCGATGACATTCAAGCTATGAAATCGGGTTTGATGGAAGTAGCGGATATATTTGTTGTCAACAAATGCGACAGGCCCGGTAGCGATCAGTTCTCCAACAATCTTCAAGCCATGCTAGACCATTCTAGTAGGCACCACCAAAACCATACTGCTATTGTCAAAACCATTGCTGCCCAACAACAAGGTATTGACTTGTTGCAAAAAGCCATTGTCCATTTTCTGTCCACCCATCAGCCAAAAGAAAAAGCAGGATTGCTGGCAGAAAGGGCTATGTATTTAATTGCGAAAAGAAGAATGAGGGATGTGAATAAGCAGTTGTTGGTTGATGCCATTCAGCAGGAAGGTTCACATTTCAATCTTTACCGATTTATAGAAAACTATTAGTCACCAATCGCAGTATTGTTTCATGTCATTATCCAAAATCATACTCGATTGTGAAAGGCTAAAATATCCAAACACTGGCTTGTATCATTTTTGTTTGCAGCTTGCAAAAGCATTGCAGAAAGAGGTCGACCCAGCCAATGAATCAATCTATTTATACCTGAACAAAGCGGACAAGCATTTGTTTTCCCCTGATTCAACATGCATCCACCAGCATTTGTTGCATAAGTTTTGGATGCCCCCTACAAATGGATACCGAATTTGGCATTCTACCCATCAGTTGAGTGATTACTTTCCTACCCATTCTACAGTAAAAAAAGTGTTGACCATTCACGATTTGAATTTTTTATATGACGCCTCCAAATCTGCAGCGAAAAAGAAAACCATGCTGCAAAAAATACAATCACGCATCGATCGGGCAGATGAAATTGTAGCCATCTCTCAATTTACTTTGTCTGATGTGCAAACTCATTTGCAATTGCGCGATCAATCTTATCGGGTCATATACAATGGCTGCAATATCCAACCCTTGTCCTCGCTGGATCGACCGAAAGATGCGCCCGAAACCCCCTTTCTATTCTCGATTGGCACGATTGCCGAAAAGAAAAATTTTCATGTATTGCCTTCCTTGTTGGTTAACAACGATCTTCGCTTGGTCATATCGGGCATCACGCAGAGCGCTTCTTATCATCAAGAGATCATCGCCGCCGCCCGACAACATGGCGTGGCACATCGGCTGATCTTCACTGGTGCTGTTTCTGAAAATGATAAGCAATGGTACTTGAAAAATTGTCGAGCGTTTGTGTTCGCATCTATCGCAGAGGGTTTTGGATTGCCAGTGATAGAAGCCATGTATTTTGGCAAGCCCGTTATGTTGTCCAGGTCCACGGCGCTGCCTGAAATCGGTGGCGACCAAGCATATTATTTTGATTCTTTCGATCCTGCTTCCATGCAAGAAGTATTGCTGAAAAGTTTAGCGCACTTTGACGCGAAAACCAATCATGATGACATTGTCGCCAGGGCCAAATTGTTTAGCTGGCAGCATGCCGCCACACAATATCTTTCGTTGTACCGACAATTGTATTGATGTCGCTTGGTTAGGAAACCCCAACTTCTGTCTTTGTTTTGGGAAGTGGATAGCCTCCTGCAAAATGCAGTATCCAAGAATCTTTGAGTATTTCATTCGCAAATGAGCGGTAGCTGTCAAATGGAAACCACTCTTCTTTGTTTATTTTCTTGTATAGTTTTAACATAAACTTTGGAATGATTTTTCGTTGTCTGTTGATGCGTCTTCCTTTGGCTGTTCCCCTTATTTTATAAATCATCTGCACATTGAATCTTGGATCTATCGAATGAAAAAGACCTTGTGTTTGGGTGAGATACGCCATGGGCGCCTCCTCATAACTGCCCCTTTCTTTGACCCCTTTGTTGTGATCTGAATAATAGTACGTTTCAAAAAGATGGGCGACCTCCTTGGGCCTAAAAATAAAAACACCTCCGTTAATGCTGCCAACCAGTTTTTCGGAGGGAGCGAAATGCCTGACAGCAAAATAATCGCTCACTGTCTCATTTTTTATTCTCCATGTTTTTTTAAATTCTTCTGTATCTCTGTTGTCTATGACAGCCCCGAACGATTTGTCAGCTGGCAACTGGTCAAAAATGGATGGAGCCTGTTCATTCAAAATGATATCCAAATCCAAATACAATGCCACATCATATTCTTTCACCAACCCAGGAATCAATAGCTTCTGAACGAGTAAAGAACGATAGAAGCCAGGATCAGGAGGTGTGTCAATAATTTTGAGTGAAGCATTTGTTTTTAGGGCATAACGTTCAAACTGCTCTTTGTGGTTGAGATATACTTGATTGTATTTTTCCCCTACTACCAGAAGGCAAATGACTTTTTTCATGATTGCATAGGCTTTGAAGCTTGCTTAGGAGGTTGTTATTCCGCACGATTCGCCTTCCACCACCGATAAGCGATGACGCCCACTACGGCAAAAGGGGCCAGCATCAGATACAAGATGCCATTGTTCAAGCCCAACGCAGGCTTTTCACCCAATTGCTGGGCGGTTTTGGTACACATGGCACACTGGGCGATGCTGCACAAAGGCAATACCATTGCCATCAGTCCACACAAGAAAGCAATGCCGAATTTATTCATAGTGTAAAGGTAGTAAAACCATTTTCAAAAAAAATCCGCCCTTTCGGAGCGGATGTAGTTGATTAGTCTTGTGCTACTGCCTTGCTGGCTCTTTTTCGATCTTCTTCGTTGAGTATGTTTTTTCTCAAGCGGACACTTTTGGGGGTCACTTCAATACATTCGTCGTGCTGGATGTACTCCATGCATTCTTCCAAAGTCATTAATATTTTGGGTGCGGCACGGCTGGCATCATCACTTCCACTGGCACGGTGGTTGGTGAGTTTCTTGGCTTCGGTTGCGTTTACGACCAAGTCACCTGGTTTGATGTGTTCGGCAATGATCTGTCCTGCATACACATCGTCTCCCGGATCCACAAAAAAGCGACCACGATCCTGTAGTTTATCAATGGAGTAAGCCGTTGTTTTTTCGGTGGTTTTGCTCAGCAACACGCCGTTGTTTCTACCTGGAATCGAACCTTTCCATGGCTTGTATTCGCTGAAGCGATGTGCCATAACGGCTTCTCCGGCTGTATTGGTAAGCATGTTGCTTCGAAGACCAATTAGTCCACGAGAAGGAATTTCAAATTCAAGATGTTGCATTTCACCTTTGGATTCCATTACCTGCATTTCGCCTTTGCGCTGGGTGACCAGGTCGATAACCTTTCCGCTGAATTCTTCCGGAACATCTACCACCAATATTTCATAGGGTTCGCATTTTGTGCCGTTAATTTGTTTTACCAACACCTGCGGTTGTCCAACCGTCAATTCAAAGCCTTCTCTGCGCATGGTTTCAATGAGAATACCTAAATGCAAGATACCGCGGCCAAATACCAAGAAACTATCTGCACTATCGGTGTCTTCTACCCGAAGGGCCAAGTTTTTTTCTGTTTCTTTCATCAGCCTGTCACGCAAGTGGCGACTGGTTACGAATTTTCCTTCTTTACCAAAGAAAGGAGAGTTGTTGATGCCAAACAGCATACTCATGGTGGGTTCATCCACGCTGATGACTGGCAATGCTTCTGGATTTTCCTGATCAGCAATGGTATCGCCGATGTTGAAATCATCCAGGCCAACGACCGCACAAATATCTCCTGCCACCACTTCGCTTACTTTTTTCTTTCCCATTCCTTCAAACACATACAACTCTTTTACACGCATTTTTTTTATGCTGCCATCTGCTTGCATCAATGCAATGGGCTGGTTTTCCTTGATGACACCGCGTGCCACTTTACCCACTGCAATTCTTCCCAGAAAAGAAGAGTAATCCAACGAAGTGATTTGCATCTGAAGCGATCCTTCGTTGATGGCAGGAGCGGGCACATATTTGATGATGCCATCCAGCAAAGGGGTGATGTTGTCAATTTGGGTCAATGAATCATTGAACCAGCCATTTTTGCCGGATCCGTAGAAAGTGGGAAAATTCAGCTGCTCTTCTGTTGCATCAAGGTTAAAGAACAATTCAAACACGGCATCATGCACTTCATCGGGTCGGCAGTTTGGTTTGTCCACTTTATTAATCACCACAATCGGGTGCAATCCAAGAGCAAGGGCCTTTTGTAATACAAAACGGGTTTGTGGCATGGGTCCTTCAAACGCATCTACGAGCAATATTACCCCGTCTGCCATTTTCAATACACGCTCCACTTCACCCCCAAAATCCGAGTGACCAGGGGTATCAATAACATTGATTTTGGTATCCTTGTATACCACAGCCGCATTCTTACTAAAGATGGTGATGCCTCTTTCTCTTTCAAGATCGTTGCTATCCATGATCAGCTCTCCTGTTTCCTGATTGTCCCTGAATACTTTGGTGGCATGTAAAATTTTGTCCACCAAGGTTGTTTTGCCATGATCTACGTGCGCGATGATAGCGATGTTGCGAATATTCATTGTACTGGTTTTGAGGCAATGGTGCAGCGTATCTTGCTTGCGCCATGACCGGTGTTTTTCGAGCCGCAAAGGTAGTGCTTTTCAGCGGGTCGGCAAGGGTAATATGGAATAAACTTCTATTAAATCAAGGCTTTTAACCAAGTATTACCAAAGCCACGGGATGAAACCATGTCAGATTCTTTGTAATTTTAACTTTTCCCAATTTCATCATGCCTTTTAAGCTCCACTCAGATTCCCTGCCATCAGGCGACCAGCCAAGCGCTATCCAGCAGCTGACACAGGGCATTGTGGAAGGTGAAAAATACCAAACCTTGTTGGGGGTGACGGGCAGTGGCAAAACTTTCACCATGGCCAATGTGATTCAACAAGTGCAACGCCCTACATTGGTGCTCACGCACAACAAAACACTGGTGGCGCAATTGTATGGTGAATTCAAACAATTTTTTCCTGAAAACGCAGTTGGATATTTTGTCTCTTATTACGACTATTACCAACCCGAAGCGTATTTGCCGGTTACGAATACGTATATCGAAAAGGATCTGAGTATCAATGAAGAATTGGACAAGCTGCGCCTGCAGGCCACTGCTCAACTCTTGAGTGGCAGAAGAGACATTGTGATTGTAGCCAGTGTGAGTTGTATTTACGGCATGGGCAACCCAACAGAATATGCAAACGGAATCATTCGAATCAAGCAAGGTCAAATCATTTCTCGGCAAGGATTCTTGCATGCGCTGGTCAATTCATTGTATCACCGCAGTCAGGGTGATTTCACCAGGGGTTCATTTCGGGTGAAAGGAGACACCATTGATATTCATTTGCCCTATGTGGATTTTGGCTATCGCATTTCGTTTTTTGGCGATGAAATTGAAAGCATTGAAACGCTTGAGCTGCAATCGGGCAAGCGGATCAGTAGTGTCGAGCATGCAGCCATTTTTCCAGCCAATCTATACCTGGCACCCAAGGACACCATGGCACAAGTGATCAGTGAGATCCAGGACGAATGTGCGGCTCAAGTAGCCTATTTTAAAGCAGCTGGCAAATACATAGAAGCACAACGCATCCAAGAGCGGGTACAATACGACTTGGAAATGATTCGCGAGTTGGGCTATTGTACCGGTATCGAAAATTACTCTCGTTTTTTTGATCGCCGTCAACCAGGTGCGAGGCCTTTTTGCTTGTTGGATTATTTCCCCAAAGATTTTCTGACCATCATAGATGAAAGTCATCAAACCATTCCTCAGATCAGCGGTATGTATGGCGGAGACCGAAGCCGCAAACTGGTCTTGGTGGATTATGGTTTCCGTTTGCCATCAGCGATGGACAATCGTCCACAAAATTTCAATGAGTTTGAAAATCTTGTGCAACAGACGGTTTTCGTGTCTGCTACTCCGGGCGAATATGAATTGCAAAAATGCGGCGGGGTGGTGGTAGAACAAGTGGTTCGGCCCACCGGTTTGTTGGATCCGCCAATTGTTGTTCGGCCCACCCACAACCAGATTGACGACCTGCTTCATGAAATTGATGAGCGCGTTCAGAAAGGTGACCGTGTGTTGGTGACCACCCTAACCAAAAGAATGGCAGAAGAATTGAATAAATACTTCACGCGCATCAATATCAAGTCTACGTACATTCACAGCGATGTGGATACCTTGGAGAGGGTGGAAATATTGAGAGCTCTTCGTTTGGGTACCATCGATGTGCTGGTGGGGGTTAACTTGCTCAGGGAAGGCCTTGATTTACCAGAAGTCTCTTTGGTGGCCATCATGGATGCCGACAAAGAGGGCTTTTTACGAAACGAGAGAAGTTTGACTCAAACAGCAGGTAGGGCTGCCCGTAATGTTGACGGCATGGTCATTTTTTATGCCGATCGCATTACCGGCAGTATGCAAAAAACCATTGACGAAACCAATCGAAGAAGAGAAAAGCAAATAGCCTACAATACATTTTTTGGCATCGTACCTACCACAATTCGTAAAACCACTGAACAGGTGATGGCGCAAGGAAGTGTCTTGGATGTTAAGGGATATGATCCTTCAAACCCTTATGCATTGCAAGAAACCATCGCTTCCCCTGTATTGGCGGAAGAGCAAGTTGAATACCAAACCATCCCCCAGGTGGAAAAAGCCATTGCGCAAGCCAAAAAGGAAATGGAGAAAGCTTCCAAAGCAGCTGATTATATGGAGGCCGCCCGCATCAGAGACATCATGTTTTCTTTGCAAAAGCAACTCGAAACAATGAAGCAGCCGTAAAAAAAAGAGGCCCTTCGAAAGAGCCTCGTTCATCATGAAAGTATTTTTACATTGACTATGGAATAGAATAAGTCTCCAATAGTCTGTGTTGAACGGTAAGGCCACTTGAATTCCTGATCACACTTTCGATTAATCCAACTCCCTTTGCATAATAATAATCTCCTGTAGACACGATGCTGGTGCCTACTCCTGGAACAGAGGTGCTAGTGCTTTGTGAAACCTGAATGACATCTGAATACAATACGCCCACTACTGTCCTGGTCGTGCCCATATTGGCAATTGCATAATTGGTGGTATTCACCACACCATTGCCTCCGTCATTCACATCCGACCAGGTAGCGCCGACATTCGCATTGGCCCTTAACACAACGTTCTTGATTTGTGGAATGGTGCTGCCTCCAAAGCCTGGCATATGAATGCCTATGATAGAGCTGATATCATTGGTGCAATTGTGATAATAAGTTTGACCGTCAAAAAGGGTCTTGGAATAGGTAGCCGTTCCTATGATTGTATCTGACACAATGGAAAGAGTAGTAGTTGTTGTGTTGATGCCCCCTGCCGCAGAGTCAATGTACGTGTAGACAGAACCATCGCACCATGGCAGGTATCTACAAGATTTACATCCGGTAAAATTGCTGCCATTTGGATTGGGCAACATGCCATTTTCAAAACTATGGTTCTTCACACAAGCAACCAGCAAGCTGCTGGTGAGAAAACCGATCATGCAGATCTGTAATAATCTTGACATACAATTATGTTTGTTTGTAGCAAAAATATGATTTATGTTCAAATCCCTGGCACTTCAACTGTTAATACATTCATTTTGGTAATCCCCCTTGTCTGTCCTCGATCCCTTTTATTATATTTACAATACGCCTTTTTATGCAAAAAACAGTGTTTGGTTGGTTCAGCCCTGCATTACAGAAAGAAATGCCGGTGGTCCGTTATGGAGATTACGGATTTGCCTTGTTGTTGATTCCAACCGCCGCCGCCGATTATTTGGAATACGAACGTTTTCAGCTCATCGAAGCTTTGCGTCCATTCATTGAAGCGGGCAAGCTGAATGTATTTTCGATTAATAGCATCAACAGTGAAAGCTGGTTGAACAATGACATGCTCGGTGAACACAAAGCCATTCGGCAAAATCAGTTCAATAAATATGTCTTGGATGAAGTCATTCCCTATATTAAAACAACCACTTCTGCCGAAACACCCATTATTACCTGTGGTGCATCTTTTGGTGCCTTGCATAGTATGAATCTGTTCCTGAAACGCCCCGACTTAATCAATGGGGTGATTGCGATGAGCGGCGTGTACGATTTAACAGCTTATACCAAGGGTTTTTATGATGAGCAGGTATATTTCAATTCACCCGTTCATTATCTTCCCCACTTGCGCGATGAATGGTATTTGAATCACATGAAAAGGAGCACTCATATTCACCTGCTCAGTGGAAGCGGTGACCACGAAGACCCTGCTGCCGCCAACCAATTGTCTCAAATACTGAACGGGTTGGCTATTCCACACGAATTGTCCATCTGGGGCGCTGAATGGAACCACGATTGGCCAACCTGGAGGGCTATGCTGCCTTATTATCTTGAACATCGTTGGTAGAATCTTTTCCCATCCAATCTGAACCAAGCCACAAATCCTGCCTCAGTCTTCTTTAATTGTTTTACTTTTATGGCATGCCAAAAAAATTATTTTTGTTAGATGCCATGGCACTGGTTTTCAGGGCTTATTATGCATTGATTCGAAGCCCTCGTATCACCAGCGATGGGCGCAATACCAATGCTCAATTCGGTTTTACCAACGCTTTGATTGACCTAATCAAAAACCAGCAGCCCACCCATATAGCTGTTTGTTTCGATACCCATGCACCTACCGAGCGGCACACTGATTTTGCCGACTACAAAGCCAATCGGCAAGAAACACCAGAAGACATTTTGGATTCTATTCCCGAGATAAAAGAAATCATCAAAGGATTCAACATCCCTGTGGTGGAGTTGGATGGATATGAAGCAGATGATGTCATTGGTACATTGGCCAAGCAGGCCGAAAAGGAAGGATTTGATGTGTACATGGTTACGCCAGATAAAGATTATGGACAATTGGTTTCTGATAAAATTAAAATATACAAACCGCCTTATCAGGGAGGTGCATATGAAATCTTGGGTCCTGCAGAAGTTTGTAAAAAATGGGACATTGAAAGAGTGGATCAGGTGATTGAGATATTGGGATTGATGGGAGATGCGGTAGACAATATTCCAGGCATACCTGGAGTAGGAGAAAAAACGGCTGCTAAATTATTGAAAGAATATGGAACAATTGAGCAGATATTGGAAAACGCAGACCAAATCAAGGGGGCTCTGGGAGAAAAAGTGAGAAATGGAAAAGAGATGGCACTGATGAGTAAAAAGCTAGCCACCATTATCACCAATGTTCCTGTTCAATTTCACGAAGAAGCATTTGCTTTAAAGGCCCACAATAAAGAAGCCCTTTCAAATATATTTTCGCATCTTGAGTTTAAGACATTAGGCAAAAGAATTTTGGGTGAAGACATCCCTGCTACCGCTCCCGCATCTAATCAACAAAACGAGAATGCGCAAATGGATTTATTTGGGAATCCTGTAACAGTTGAGAAAGCGTCAGCGACAAGGGAAGACGATGCACCTGTTTTGATACCGGATAAAAACATTGACAATACGCCTCATCAATATCATTTGACACAGTCCGCTGCAGCCATCAAAACATTGATCAAAAATCTGGAACGCGAAAAAGAAATTTGTTTCGATACAGAGACCACCAACATCGATGCAAATTTGGCTGAATTGGTAGGAATGAGTTTTTCATTTACACCAAGCGAAGCCTATTATGTGCCGTGTCCTGCAGATAAAAAGCAATGCTTGGCATTGCTTGAATGGTTCAAGCCGCTATTCAATGATGAAAAAAAATTATGGATTGGCCAAAACCTTAAATACGACCTGCTAGTGTTGAAGTGGTATGGCTTTGAATTGAAAGGAAAAATATTTGACACGATGCTAGCCCATTACGTCATTGAGCCTGAAGGAAAAAGAAACATGGACGCCTTGAGCGCTAAGTATTTAGGATACGAACCCATTCACATTTAAGCATTGATTGGAAAAAAGGGGAAGCATCAAGGAACCATGAGAGAAGTAGAACTAGATAAAATCAAAGAATATGCAGGCGAAGATGCTGACATTACTTTGCAATTAAAAAATGTCTTTGCCCCTCAATTAATAACAAATAAGGTAGACAAGGTTTTTAATGAAGTAGAAAATCCTTTGGTGCAAGTGCTTACGGACATGGAGTTCGAAGGCATTCGGATAGATGTGGATTTTCTGGAGGCCTATTCCAAACAACTCGAGACTGCTGCGAAGCAAGCGGAGGAATCCGTCTACCAGCAAGCAGGGGTTCGGTTTAACCTGGCCTCTCCCAAACAATTGGGGGAAGTGCTGTTTGATAAATTGCAATTGGATCCAAAAGCCAAAAAAACAAAAACAGGGCAATATGCCACTGGTGAAGATGTGTTGCAAAAACTTGCCCCTCAACACAAAATCTGCAACGACATCTTGGACTTTAGGGAACTTACCAAATTAAAATCCACCTATGTAGATGCTTTGCCAGCGTTGATTCATCCCGTTACCGGAAGGGTGCATACCAGTTATGCGCAGGCCGTAGCTGTTACCGGCAGATTAAGCAGCAACAATCCCAATTTGCAAAACATTCCTATCAGAAGTGAAAAAGGAAAAGAGATTCGGAAAGCATTTATTCCAAGAGATGAACAGCATGTATTGGTGTCTGCCGATTATTCTCAAATAGAATTAAGAATTGTAGCAGCTATTAGCGGCGACCCCAACATGTGCGAAGCATTCAAAACCGGAAAAGACATTCACACCGCAACGGCAGCAAAAGTATTTCATGTCGAGGAGTCTGAGGTCACCAAAGAGATGCGCTACAAAGCCAAGAGCGTAAACTTTGGTATCATCTATGGGCAGGGTGCTTTCGGGCTGGCGGAAAACTTGGGTATCTCCCGAACGGAGGCCAAAGAAATCATAGACAATTATAAAAAGGAATTTCCCAATATCCAGCAATACATGAACAATACGATTCAGTTTGCGAAGGAAAACGGATACGTCGAAACGCTCATGGGTAGAAAGCGTTGGTTGAAAGATATTCATTCAACCAATTTTACGGTAAGGGGTTTTGCCGAAAGAAATGCCATCAATTCTCCCATTCAAGGAACGGCTGCAGACATGATCAAGATTGCCATGATTAAAGTGCATGAAGCCTTCAAAAAGCATCATTTCAAATCGAAAATGCTGTTACAGGTACACGATGAATTGGTTTTTGATGTGCTGAAGGAAGAGCTGGAAGCTGTAAAGCCCGTGATCATCGATTGTATGCAACATGCGCTGGCATTGCCCAACCAGGTGCCCACCGATGCCTCTATTGGCTCGGGTTTAAATTGGTTGGCAGCCCATTAGAGCACAGATGAATAAGCCTGTATTAATATATTGTTACGATGCCTATTGCGGTTGGTGTTATGGATTCAGTGATACCATGCTGGCAGTAGCCAATCGTTTTCAAGACCAGCTCGACGTGGAGGTATTAAGCGGCGGCATGATTCTTCCTGAAAAGCCCGTTCATATCAAAGTGGCTGCCAGTTTTATTGCAAAGGCTTACAAACAAGTAGAAGAAACCACTGGTAAAGTCTTCGGACATGATTACCTGTGGCATATTTTCAATCCTGATGACAGTGACTGGTATCCTCATTCGGAAAAGCCTGCGATTGCTATGTGTATTTTTAAAGAATACTATCCAAATCGAGCTGTTGAATTTGCAGTCGACTTGCAGCATTCATTGCATGCTGAAGGCAGGGATTTAACAGATAACGAGGCATACAGGCATCTGTTAGAAAAATATGGCATCAATGAAACAGCTTTTTACGAAAAACTTTCAAGCGAAGCCTACAAAAAAATGGCTTATGATGAATTTGCTTTGGTGAAGCAATTGAAAGTAGAAGGGTATCCTGCAGTGCTCATTCAATTGAATGATTCGAAGTTTCACCTGGTGGCGAGCGGTTATACAGATGAAGTTGTTCTCACGGAGAGAATACAGCGGGTATTGTCATCTCGGTAAACTTTCACCTTTCGCCTTAAAAAAAGAGATTACATTTAATGAACAATCATACTTAAATCACATTTTTTATGCGGTTACTCCTATTCATTGTATGCGTTTCGCTGCTCTCTGCTTGCCAGCCATCCACCCCAGTCAGCCAATCGGCACTGGCTGATTATTTTACTTATGGCGATTCGATTGAAGCAGGCGGGGTAAAAATGATTCCCATTCAAACCCCAGTAGGCACTTTCAAAGTATGGACCAAACGTTTTGGCAACAACCCCCGGATTAAAATATTGTTATTGCACGGAGGCCCTGCCATGACACACGAATACATGGAGTGTTTTGAAACCTTTTTTCAAAAAGAGGGTTTTGAATTTTACGAGTATGATCAATTGGGTTCTTATTACAGCGACCAACCGAAAGACAGCAGTTTATGGACAACGGAGCGGTTTGTGGAAGAAGTAGAACAAGTTCGACAGGCCATTGGTGCCGATAGCTCCAACTTTTATGTGTTGGGCAATTCATGGGGTGGCATTTTGGCTATGGAATACGCGTTGAAATACCAGCGGCATCTAAAAGGGTTGTTGGTAGCCAATATGGTAGCCAGTGCCCCTGAATACGGACAATATGCCCAAGAAGTGCTGGCCAAACAAATGAAACCCGAAGTGCTCGCAGAAATCAGGTCGCTAGAAGCCAACAAAGATTTCAGCAATCCACGGTATATGGAATTGCTCATCCCTAATTTTTATCAGGAACATTTGTGTCGTTTGAAAGAATGGCCTGATGCATTCAATCGTTCTATGAAACATGTCAACAGTGACATTTACACGATGATGCAGGGTCCCAGCGAATTTGGCGTGAGTGGCCGGTTGGCCAATTGGGATATCAAAAATCGGTTGCATGAAATTGCTGTTCCTACTTTAATGGTGGGTGCTCATTATGATACCATGGACCCTGCCGCCATGGAAGAGCAAAGCAAACGCGTGCAAAATGGAAGATACCTCTATTGCCCCAATGGCAGTCATTTGTCGATGTGGGACGATCAACAAGTGTTCATGAAAGGGGTCATCAAATTCATCAAAGAAGTTGATCAGGAGGCCCGAAACTAAAAAAAATCAATTGAAGCGGGGGGATTTATTGAATTATACATCTAAACATAAAGCTATATTATCACCAATTAATTTTAGAATGAAATCAACAACCCTATTATTCAGTTTGTAAGGCATTTATTTAAACGAACTGTAAAATCCAACGTCTTAGTTGTCTAAATCAATCATTCACCATGAATTTTCGTTTTAATTTTGTTGTCCTTATACTGACGCTTTCTATCATTATTGTTGCCAATTCATGTAATGAAGAGACCATTCCTGCCCAGAGCACCGCTTCCATTGATGCCACTTTCAAAGGATCTATTGATATCTATCATTTGCTGAATTATGCCAGCCAGTCTGTGCCCTCCTATATAACCAAAGACAATACAGGAGCCAATGTCATTACAGATAAGGGCGCCACGTTGGGAAGGGTTTTGTTTTATGATAAAAACCTATCAGTGAACAACACCATTTCCTGTGCAAGTTGCCATAAGCAGCAATTTGCTTTTTCAGATACTTCAGTGGCGAGTACCGGGGTGAATGGAAATACTGGCAGACACAGCATGAGGCTCATCAATTCTCGCTTTGGTGATGAACTGAAGTTCTTCTGGAATGAAAGAGCCGCAACCCTCGAAGACCAAACCACACAGCCGATTCAGGACCACAATGAAATGGGATTTAGTGGTCAGAATGGAGACCCTTCTATAACCGATTTGATTACAAAACTCAAAGGTATCGGTTACTACAAGGAACTATTCAATTTTGTATATGGCAGCGAGGATATTACTGAGCACAAAATACAAAACGCGCTTTCCCAGTTTATTCGGAGCATTCAGTCTTTTGATAGTAAGTTTGACGAAGGGAGGTCTCAGGTCGCCAATAATGCAGTTAACTTTCCAAACTTTACTACGATTGAAAATAATGGCAAGACATTGTTTTTGAATCCTCCAATTTTCAACGCCAATAGCGAACGAACAGGCGGTGGTTTGGGATGCCAAGGATGTCACAGAGCTCCTGAATTTGACATTGATCCCAATACACTTAGCAATGGAATAGGAGGAAGCATCAATGGCGGTGCTGACTTCACAAACACCCGTGCGCCATCACTTAGAAACCTCACCAATGCGATTGGGGTGTTGAACGGACCTTACATGCACACCGGAGTGATAAAAGATTTGCAAGCCATCGTAGGTCATTATGGCAACCTCACCGCCGCTGCAGCAAACAATCCTAACTTAGATCCCCGTTTGAAGCCCAATGGTGCGAGTGGGCAGCAATTGCACCTGACTGCACCCGAAGTGAATGCCATGATTGCATTTCTAAAAACACTTTCAGGTACGGATGTCTATACCAATATCAAATGGAGCAATCCTTTCCCCTGATGATTCAGTACATTAAAATCACCTTTTATCAAAAACTTCCTGGATAGCCGACCTTGGGAATGAATTCGTCCTTCGTTTCTGTTTTGGCAGGCTTGCCAAAATTTTTCAAGTTGTAGCTGAATGTCAACATGAAATACTGTTTCAGCACTTCACTTCTAGAATCTTCGATATAGGTATTCGTTACCAACCTGCTGACGCTTTGGTTCTGTTTGAGGATATCAAAAACAGATATTTTAATTTCACCTGTTTTGTTTTTAAATAATTTTTTTCCAATCCCTGCATTCCATAAAGTGAAGTTTTGATCGTAGCCAGCAGACAATCCTTTAAAAATCTGGTGATTCAAATCGTTTTGCACAAACCAGCCCGATTTGCTGAGCACATTGAAGCTCAAGCTGATTGCATGATTGACATAGTTGTTATTTAGGATCGTTCCACCCCTCGTTTGAGCCTGGTTGATGTTGGCAGCATAGTTGATATTATAATCTATGTATTCGCTGATGTTGCTTACAAATCCGATGCCCAAATTATACACATAGGTTTGGGTGTTTGTCGACACCGCATTGATCACCCCGGGTAATTTTGTATAGATCATGCTAGAGGTAAGATTGACAGTCGATTTTGCCCATTTCACAGGCAAACTGTAAGTAAAAGAGGTCCGAAACAGGAAATAGCCGTCCAGGTTCAAAGGTTTAGACAATTGAGATCCTTTTTTTAGCACAATGCCGTTGTCTAATGTAGAATCGTTGGCCGCGATGTAAGTTGCATTGGCTATGTAGTTGTCTGATTTCTGAATGAAGAAGTTGGCAAAAATGCTTTTGTTGGTTTTGGTGTTGCTGTAACTAAACCGACTTCCTGTGAATTGTGTAAACGTTTCTTTCAGGTTTTTGTTGCCTGTACTGATATTGAGCGGATTGCTCAAATTGTATACGTTCTGCAATTGTGCAATGGTCGGGAATCCGATGGTGGCCCTGTAAAATGCCCGGATGTTAGCGTATTTATTGATTTTTTTTCTCCAGTAACCAAAGGGAATAAAATTGTTGAACTGTCGCTTCAGTAGGAATGGCTGCGGCAAAGTACTTTCGTTCGTAAAGGTGGTTTGCTGATAATTCAATGTAACGCCCAACTGCTCATCCTTGCTTCTGTTAAAGCGATAAGTAATACCGCCGTTGTGTGTGATGATTTTATTTTCAAATTGATTGGATAAGCTTGAGTCAAATTTGGTATAAGCCAGACCATCGTATCCGAATGTCTTCTGGTCTGCATTGTTCATTTGCACGGAAGGGGTGTATTCAAACTGAAACTGGCCCCTGCCTTTTTTCCCTACCGGTTCGTTGTAGGTGATGCTTCCCCCAATGGTAGATCCGTTTGATCGATTGTCAATATATTGCTGTTGAATGGAGTCAGTGGGCGGATTGCCGGTCAAATCAAAAAATTGGTAATCGGCAAAAATGTCTGATGTACCGTTGTTTTTGGTGAACGTGGTATTCAACCCCATTGTAAAGATTCGGTTCTTCTTTGCAAATGAATGTCGAAACAGCAGGTTGTTCTTGATGTTGTAACCTTGTTTGTTCTTTTGGGTGGAGGCATCGGAGTAGGACAACGTATCATCCACATTCATATAACTCAAAGCTGTGCCGTTCGTGTTACCCTTGTTCGTTTGAAAATTGATACTGGGAATAACGAACAACATATTGCTGGTGTCAATCTTATACTCGATCCGGGCATTGATTCTGTGATTGAAATTATCAGATAGCGCATCGCCCTTTTTAAAATTATTCAAATTGCCTTCAAATACCTGGGTATTGGTCACAGAGGCATTGTTGTTTCGGGTTTCATTAAAAAAATAACTGCCCGTGACGGTTGCGCGATCGCCCCACTTGTCGCTGTAATTGACGCCAATGGCATTGGTGGTGTTGATGCCGCTGCTCGCATCAATGGTAAAGCTTTCAGCAGGCCCGCCGGGTCCTCTGAAACGATTGTTGTCAGTAGAGGGTTTGCTGCCGGTTAATCCTAGAAAATCTTGTGAGCCAAAATTTTGTTGATTGATGTTGTTAAAATTGCCGACGACTGAAATCCTTCTGTCTTTATTGAAAAAACTCATGTTCCCACCCGCGCTATAGGTATTGTCGGTACCCCCACCGGCAAAGACGCGACCAAACTGGGAATTGTTCAGCCCTGCTTTAGTAATGATATTGATCGCTTTTTGAGAATTGCCATCGTCTATACCCGTCATCTGAGCCTGGTCACTCATTTTATCAAACACTTGAATTTTATCTACCGCCAGGGCCGGGATGTTTTTCAGGGCTGAGGTGGCATCGTCACCAAAAAAGTCTTTTCCATCTACGGTTACTTTCTTCACTTGCTCCCCATGCGCCGTGATGGTCCCTTTTCCATCAATAGAAATCCCTGGCATTTTTTTGACCAAATCTTCAGTGGTGGCATCCGGATTCACCAGGTATTGTTTGGCGTTGTATTGAGAGGTATCATCTTTTTGAATAATGGCCGCACCCTTTGTGACAATGGTTACGGTTTGAAGATTGGTGCTATTTTTTTCCAGAAAAATAGTGCCGAGATGAATCATTCTACTGCTGTCTGTTCTGACGCGTTGCAAAAGATCTTGATACCCAACCGAACTGATTTTGACAATGATGTCACCTAAGGGCAGGTTGT
The DNA here is from genome assembly GCA_964497085.1 of uncultured Ferruginibacter sp. Taxonomy (GTDB): domain Bacteria; phylum Bacteroidota; class Bacteroidia; order Chitinophagales; family Chitinophagaceae; genus Ferruginibacter. The sequence continues at coordinate 3,545 of CAZCCN010000014.1, read as the reverse complement.
TCAATTCAAATGAGCCTTCTTGATTGGTCACAACGGATTGAGTGATGCTGCTGTCTTTGGCTTGCAGAATCGAAATGGTGGCACCTGCCAGTTTTTTATTTTCATTTTTATCGAAAACCTTGCCATCCAACTGGATATTTTGAGCGCCAACAGACAGGTTGATGATGTTTAGAAAAAGAAGGAATGCAATGGTTTTGTTCATGTTGCGGCGTATTGTGTCTGGTATCTGCGTTTTGTAATTATTTTAAGTTTATTAATAGAACTATTTAATTTTTAAGAATTATATTGCAGCCCTAAATGTTTATTTTATGGAGTACAGTAAATTAGTTGCCGTAACCGGGCTTAGTGGTTTGTTTGAATTGGTTTCTTCAAAAGCCGATGGAGGCATTGTTCGATCTCTGGAGGACAAAAGTACCAAATTTGTAAGCAATCGCGTACATGCATTTTCACATTTAGAAAGTATTGAGATTTATACCACTGCCGACAATGTAAACTTGGTGAGCATTTTTGAAGCGATGAATGCAAGCAAGGAAAAAGTACCTGCTGCTTCAGCAGATGCAAAAGAAATTAAGGCATATTTCGAAAAAGTATATCCAACCATGGATTTTGAAAGAGTATACGCCAGCGATATGAAAAAGATGGTCAAGTGGCTCGATATACTTAAAAAAAATAATATAGAAATTAAATTATCTGAATTGTCCAATGATGAATTGATACCGGAACACACAGATAAAAAGCCCGCTGCTGCAGCAGCTCCCAAGGCCGCCGCTGTCAAAAATGCCCCTGCCAAAAAAGTCAATGCGCCACGGAAAATGGCTTAATACATTGGTTCCATTTTTTAACAATACACTCCGCCAATGGCGGATTTTTTTAATATGAACTATTCAGCAGACATCCAAAAAGCGACTCGTCAGTTTTTACCAGCCGATTTTTCGGTAGTGGACTGGCCCAGTTTGGAACCTTATTTCAAGCATTTATTGGAAAGACCCATCACCTCTGTAGTTGAGTTGACTCAATGGTTGAAAGACCAAAGTGAATTGGAAGCCGCTGTGAGCGAAGATGCTTGTTGGAGACAGATCAAAATGACCTGCGACACTCAAAACAAGGAATTGGAACAAGCATTCAATTTCTTTTGCCTGGAAATCCAGCCCAATATTCAGCCCTACGCGGATGCACTCAACAAAAAATTATTGCAATGTCCTTTTCTGTCGGAATTAGATGAAGCAAAGTATTTTACTTATCTGAGAAATGTTCGCAAGAGCATTGAATTGTTCAGAGAAGAAAATATTTCATTGCAAGCCGAAATCGCCGTCTTGCAACAACAATACGGCCAGATCACCGGTGCCATGACGGTTGAAGTGGAAGGCAAAGAGTACACACTGCAACAAGCCGGAAAGTTTTTGGAAAGTGAGGATAGAAACATACGGGAACAGGTGTATCGAAAAATTCAAGAAAGACGATTGCAAGACAAGGAAAAACTGGATGAACTGTATGATTCGCTGATACGCTTGAGACATCAAGAAGCGACGCAAGCAGGTTTTAACAATTACAGGGATTATCGATTCAAAGAATTGGGTCGGTTTGATTACACCAAAGAAGATTGCTTTCGTTTTCATGAAGCCGTTTCCATGCATGTGTTGCCTTTGGTCAATGATATTTATACCAAAAAGAAAGCAGCGCTATCAGTGGATAGATTAATGCCTTGGGATTTGGAGGCAGAACCGAAGGGCGCTCAGCCTTTACATCCGTTTCAAACAGGGGAGGATCTTCTTCAGAAGTCAATCGATTGTTTTAAAAAGATGGATCCGTTCTTTGGCGATTGTCTAACCAAAATGCAAGCATTGAAGCATTTGGATGTAGAAAGTCGTCCGGGCAAAGCCCCCGGTGGGTACAATTGTCCATTGGCTGAAAGTGGCGCCCCACTTATTTTTATGAATGCTGCCGGACAAATGCACGATGTCACCACGATGGTGCACGAAGGCGGACATGCCATTCATTCGTTCCTCGCACATCCTTTGGAGCTCAATGGCTTTAAAGAATATCCGATGGAGATTGCCGAAGTCGCCAGCATGGCGATGGAGTTGTTCAGCATGGACCATTGGGATACCTTTTTCAGCAATCCGGCCGATCTCAAAAGGGCCAAGATTCATCAGCTAGAACGTGTGATCACGATTTTTCCTTGGATTGCAATCATTGATCAATTTCAACATTGGGTGTATGAACATCCTGTTCACACACATGATGAACGAACAGCCGCTTGGGTGAACATCTTGAATCAATACCAAGACAGTGTGATTGACTACAGTCAGCTAACGCGTTATAGAAGCAATTCGTGGCAACGTCAATTGCATTTGTTTGAAGTGCCTTTTTATTACATAGAATACGGCATTGCCCAGCTGGGTGCCATTGGTATGTGGATGCAGTACAAGCAAAACAAATCAGCTGCCATTGAAAATTATTGCAAGGCCTTGCAGCTCGGCGGAACCAAAACCTTACCCGAACTCTATGCCGCTGCAGGATTGGAATTTGATTTTTCTCCTGAAAAAATTAAAGTGCTGATGGAATTTGTGAAAGCAGAAATGGATAACTGCTGACACCTCACCTGCATTCATTACAGATACCATTAACTATCATGGCTGCTTGAGAGGGTTTGAAACCTTTCGGCAATTTTACCGTAGGCACCATTACATCATCCAGACAAATGGTTTTTCCGCAATCATCGCAAACAAAATGTACATGCTCATCGTGGTGATGGCCTGCTGCACAATGGTCTTTGCACAAGGCGTATAAGATGGTGTTGTCGGTGGTGGGTATTTGGTGAATGATGCCTTTGTCTACAAAGGTTTGTAGGGTTCTGTATACCGTTACCCTGTCAAAGGCGCCTTCTGTTTGTGTTTCAATATCTGCATGTGCCAACGCATCTTCTCGGTCCAGAAACAGGTCTAAAATTTTCAACCGACCCTCTGTGACACTAAGACCGTTCTTTTTTAATATGGAAAGGTTCTGTTCCATGCTAGTTTGGTGAGTTGCTGAATCCGTTTAAAAAGCGGGTATGGTCTACTTTCTCTTTCATCACCGCCCGAATGTCGTTTAATAATTTTTGCAGTTCATTTTCTACCAGGCCATCGTAAATGCCCCTGACCCTGCCATAGCGGTCGACCAACGCAAAAAACTGTGTATGTATAAATTGATTTTCGATTCGTTGGGTACTATCGGGCTTTCCGTTGTCGATCAGGTATCCTTTTCTTGCTAGTCCATAGAGCATTTCTTTGTCGCCTGTCACAAATTTCCAATTGGGGTTGACCAGCGTTTTGGAGCTTGCATTGGTGTCTACCACAATCTTAAAAGAGCCATCTTTGTTTTGTTGCAAATCGCCCTGAATCATTTTTGACTCGTATGCTTTGAGCAAAGACACGCTATCAACTTCCGGCATACAGGTGTGCGAGACAATCATAAAATCGGGTTCGTTCTTAAATGCCTCAAACACCCTGCGCATATTGGCATTCATTTTAGGGCAGATTCCCTTGCAGGTAGTGAAAAAATAT
>CAZCCN010000013.1:19370-21149 GCA_964497085.1 uncultured Ferruginibacter sp. | reverse complement strand
CACCAATTGGGGTGTGGTCACTACAATCACTCCTGTAACAGGTACAGACTGCACGATGGTTAAGTGAATGTCTCCTGTACCAGGAGGCATGTCTATAATTAAATAATCCAATTCACCCCAATCCACATCACTTACAAATTGTCGGATGGCGCTACTCACCATCGGGCCTCTCCAAACCACTGCTTGTTTTTCATCAATCAACAAGCCGATACTCATCACCTTGATGCCAAATTTCTCAATGGGTACAATCAAGCCCTTCCCCCCATTTTCTTTCATCAATGGCCTTTCTCCCCTGATGCCAAACATGATGTGTTGGCTAGGTCCGTAAATATCTGCATCCATCAATCCAACGGAAGCGCCATTTTCCGCCAAGGCAAGTGCCAGGTTGGCGGCCACGGTACTTTTACCTACGCCACCTTTTCCGCTTACCACGGCAATGATATTTTTCACGCCACCCAAAACAGTTTTTTGATCAACCCTGTTGCTGCTGGTATTGCTGGTAAAGTTTACCGTTACTTCTGCTGTTTTATTCACAAGCAAATGCACAGCATTGATACAAGCATTCATGATCATGTCTTTCATCGGGCAGGCGGGCGTGGTCAATACCACGGTGAAGGACACTTTGTTGCCATCAATGACGATGTCTTTTACCATATTCAGGGTCACCAGGTCTTTTCCCAAATCGGGTTCTTGCACATGGCTCAGGGCTTGTAATATTGATTCTTGCGTCATTTTTCAATTATTTGTTAAAATAGCGAGCGAGCTGCAAAATTAAACATTGAAGGGGTTACTTTGTTTATCAAATACAGAAAATCAAGTATAGGATCTATTTTATTTCTCGGCCCCCAACAAAAAGTGCCTATGAAATTGATTACATTGCATGCCCGACGCCTTCCGAGCTATTTTATATGAATAAAACCATACGATATTTCGTCATTTTTGTTTGTTTGTTCCCTGTCGCTGCAAAGGCTCAATTTGAAACTTTTCAGGACTCTGTGGTTCAATTGTATGGAGTAGTGATGACAGCGGATAGTTTGCAGGCCTTGCCGGTGGTGAGCATCATGATTAAAGGACAGAACAGAGGGACCCTCAGCAACGACCGGGGTGTCTTTAGTATTGTGGCCCTGAAAGGTGACCTGGTTGAATTCACTTGCATCGGTTTCAAACCCAAAACTGTAGAAATTCCAAAAGATTTGAAAGGCAATCAGTACAGCATCATTCAGCTGATGGTTACTGATACAGTGTATCTGCCTGCCACGGTCATCAAACAAAGACTCACCAGGGAACAATTTGAAAGGGATTTTGTCAATACCAATGTGCCAGATGATGACATAGAGATAGCAAGAAGCAATAATAATATTGCTACCCGACGGGTTTTGATGTCAACCTTACCCGCTGATGGCCGAGAAGCCTCCACACAGTATATGCGTCAAAAGGCTACCAAACTTTATTACTCAGGACAAGTGCAGCCCATGAATGTACTCAATCCTTTTGCCTGGTCCGAATTCATCAAGGCATGGAAAAGGGGAGACTATAAAAGAAAAAACTAGCTTCTTTTGCAGGATTCTTTTGCATCTTTCAATACTCTCGTCAATTGTTGTAGATTCGTAGAGACAATTGTTGCATATGCGCATATTCATCACAGGTTTCATGGGCGCCGGTAAAACACACTGGGGCAAAATTTGGGCAGATGAGTTGGGCGTTCCCTTTCTAGACCTGGATGCATCCATTGTGGCTCAGCAGCAACGATCCATTGCCGATATTTTTGAACAAGAAGGG
>CAZCCN010000013.1:0-19324 GCA_964497085.1 uncultured Ferruginibacter sp. | reverse complement strand
AAACATAGAATCCATTGCACTTCGAAATACAGCTGCCATCAAAGATTGCGTAGTGGCTTGCGGGGGCGGTACGCCCTGTTATTTAAATAATATGGAATGGATGAACAATAACGGACAGACTGTTTACATTTCTGTGCCACCCATCACATTACAACAAAGATTGCTTCAAGAATCAGCTTCCAGACCCTTGATCCGTCACTTGAATAGCCAACAGCTGCTGTCTTTTATTGAAATGTCTCTTAATGAAAGAATGCCATTCTACAAGCAAGCCGCGTGGTTGCTAGATGAGCAATTCCTCACCCCTCAAACCATCCGTTCCATTCTTTAATATATCGTATGCATAAATCATTTCTAAAATCAGCTTCTCTCTTAGCCGCACTCAGTGTATTGCTGGGTGCATTTGCTGCACACGGTTTGAAAAAAATACTGAATGAATCAGCCATAGCTATTTTTGAAACAGGGGTACGTTATCAGTTTTACCACACCTTTGGCTTGTTCATCATTGCTATGCTCTACAAGGAATTCCCTGTTAAAATGATGCGTTGGGCTGGGCGTTGCATGATCGCGGGTATCGCGTTGTTCAGCGGTTCACTGTATGTACTTTCTTTAACAAACAACACCATGCCATTCATTGGCATCATCACGCCTTTCGGTGGTATGTTCTTTGTATTGGGTTGGCTGGCACTTTTCTTTACCATACTCAAAAAATCATCTGTAAAAAATTAGCGAATAGACACCTAGAATCGTGTCCATTAGATGGTTGTATTTAATATCTTTGTAACCAATGGCTAGAAAAAACAAATCTAAAATATCCGAACAGGAATCTCTGCAGGAAGAACAAGTTGAAAAGGTGACCCTTAAGCACCTGATCCAAGATGAGCGAACCCATAAAATTCTGGGAAGCATCTTTTTATTGTTTTCCATATTGCTTTTCATTGCCTTTACCTCGTATTTGTTCACCTGGGATGAAGACCAGGACAAGGTATTTAGAGAAGGTTACCGATTGTTGATTGGTACCGATACAGCCGTTTCCAATTTGATGGGGACTTTTGGCGCCTACATTTCCCATTTCTTTATTTACAAGGGTTTTGGTATTGCCGCGTACTTTCTATGTTCCTTGTTTTTTGTATTGGGCATGAATTTATTTTTTGGCAAACGCATCTTTTCCATTGCTAGAAACCTCAAGTACCTGGTCATTGGAATGCCCTTGATCAGTGTAACGGCTACCGTTTTGCTGGGGGGAAGTGAATTGTGAGTTGGAGGTGCGGTAGGCGAAATGTCCACAGATTGGTTGTATAAAACGATTGGTCAGATTGGTACCTATGGCTTTGTCTTCATCGCCTTTTTCGCCTATTTCATTTGGCGCTTCAATCCTTCGTTTACCCTTCCAGCCCCTGCAATAAAGGAAGATAAGGAAGAACAGCCTGATGCGCCAGCAGATGAACCGCAAGAAGTGGCTCCTATTTCAGGCAATTCGCTTAGAACAGCTGCGCCAGCGATTGTCGATGTGCCTGAATTACCGGCATCAGAACCAGTCAATTTGGCTGCTGAAGAGCCAGTGGAAGCCCCTATAGAAAAAGTAGAATTAGATGCCACACCAACGGTGTCGCCTGTTCACAAAGTGCCTTCGAGTGGCTTAGAGTTGGAAATCAAAACGGCTGAGCCAGTTAAAGAAGAGGCCCCTGCAGAGGCTGCTAAGGCAACCACTAAACCATATGACCCAATTCTTGATCTAAGAGATTACAAATACCCCAGCCTTGACTTATTAGAAAATCATGGCAGTGAAAAGATTGTTCAGGATCCGGCAGAACTGGAAAACAACAAAAACCAGATCATCAATACCCTGAAGAACTACGACATTGATATCCAGAAAATTTCAGCAACAGTCGGCCCTACGGTCACCTTATACGAAATCATTCCTGCAGCAGGGGTGCGTATTTCAAGAATTAAAAACCTGGAAGATGACATCGCGCTGAGTTTGGCTGCGTTGGGTATTCGAATCATAGCCCCTATTCCCGGAAAAGGAACCATTGGAATCGAGGTGCCCAATGCCAAGAAGACCATTGTGAGCATGAAAACCTTGCTGGCTGCTGAAAAATTCACCAAAAATAATTTTTCACTTCCCATTGCCATCGGTAAAAAAATTGACAATGAAAATTTCATAGTCGATCTAGCCAATATGCCACATTTATTGATGGCAGGAGCTACCGGACAAGGAAAGTCCGTTGGATTGAATGCGATTCTCGTTTCGCTGCTGTATAGCAAGCATCCCTCTCAACTCAAATTTGTTTTGGTGGATCCCAAGAAAGTGGAGTTGAGTATCTATAAAACCATCGAAAAGCATTTCCTTGCCAAATTGCCCGGAGAGGAAGATGCCATCATCACAGATACCAAAAAAGTGGTGCACACGCTCAATGCCCTCTGCATTGAAATGGACAATCGATACGATTTATTGAAAGAAGCGGGTTGCAGAAACATCAGGGAGTACAACGAAAAATTCGCTGCCAGAAAATTAAATCCGGAAAAGGGACATCAATTCCTTCCCTTTATCGTATTGGTAGTAGATGAATTTGCCGACCTGATCATGACAGCCGGCAAGGAAGTGGAAATGCCGATTGCTCGTTTGGCTCAATTGGCACGTGCAGTGGGCATTCACTTGATCATTGCTACCCAACGACCTTCTGTAAACATCATTACCGGAACCATCAAGGCAAACTTCCCTGCCCGAATCGCCTTTAAGGTGAGCAGTAAGATTGACAGCCGTACCATATTGGATGCGGGTGGGGCCGAACAATTGATTGGAAAAGGAGACATGCTAATCAGCTACAACGGAGAAATTGTTCGTTTGCAATGTGCCTTTGTGGATACACCTGAAGTAGATAAAATTGTTGATTTCATCAGTGATCAGAGAGGATACCCACAGGCCTTTTTATTACCCGAGTACATTGACGAGAAAGACATGGAAGGAAAAGATTTCGACATCAATGATAAAGACGCTCTTTTCGAGGATGCTGCCCGCCTGATTGTGAGCAGCCAAAGTGGAAGCACCTCTTTGTTGCAACGCAGAATGAAGCTGGGTTACAACCGTGCCGGCAGGCTGATGGATCAATTGGAAGCGGCCGGTGTTGTGGGTTCAAGCCAGGGTAGCAAGGTGAGGGACGTATTGATCAAAACAGAAGCCGAATTGCAGCAACTGCTGGACAACATGGGTTAATTATCCCTGATATACTATGTCAAAATTTTTAATCATTGGATTGGGTAATGTGGGCAATGAATACGCCAACACTCGTCACAATATTGGTTTTGATGTGGTCAACGCCTTTGTTGCCAAACACGGTGGTACATTTAGAGTAGACCGATTGGCTTATGTGGCTGAAGTAAAATGGAAAGGAAAAATATTTGTGTGCATTTGCCCCACCACTTTTATGAATTTGAGCGGGCGGGCTTTCAAATACTGGCAAGAGAAAGAAAAAATCAACCTCGAAAACACCCTAACCATTGTCGATGACCTCGCCCTGCCCCTGGATAAAATCCGGTTGAGGGGAAGCGGAACCCATGCGGGCCACAACGGACTTAAGGATATCCAAAATATCCTGGGAACAGATGCATACCCAAAACTCCGTTTCGGTATTGGCAATGCCTTTCCCAAAGGGATGCAGGCTGATTTTGTGCTTAGTCAATGGAATGCTACTGAAATTCCTTTGGTTAAGTATAAAATTGAAAAATCGGTAGACATCATTGAAAGTTTTGCGGCAATTGGCATTGAAAAGACCATGACCACATACAACCAGCTGAGCTTTTCTTTATAGCCGATGTACATTGGCTTTTTCACACTCTTTTTGTTAATTTTACATTCGAAAAGATTCATTACTCAATCTCCGTTTCACCATGAAGATAATCTGCGTTGGAAGAAATTATGTGGAACATGCCAAAGAACTGGGCAATGAAGTGCCGGAAGAGCCAGTTATTTTCATGAAGCCCAAAACAGCATTGCTGCAGCCGTCTGCAACTTTTTATTATCCTGAATTCACCAACGAATTACACTACGAATGTGAATTGGTTTTGCGTATTTGTAAAAATGGCCGACACATTTCCGAGCGGCATGCCAGCAGTTACTACAATGCAATCACTGTGGGTATTGATTTTACGGCTAGGGATGTGCAAGACATCTGCAAAAAGAAAGGATTGCCTTGGGAAAAGGCGAAAGCCTTCGATGATTCCGCTGTTGTCGGCCAATTTATTGACATCACGACGGTGCAAGACAATAAAAACATCCGCTTTTCATTTGCTAAAAATGGAGAAATCGTTCAACGCGGCAACTCAGACAATATGATTTTCAGTTTTGACAGTATCATTGCCCATGTTTCCAAATATTTTTCGCTCAATATTGGTGATCTGATTTTTACTGGAACGCCTGCTGGTGTGGGTGAATGTGTAGTAGGAGATCAACTGGAGGCTTTTCTGGAAGAATCCTCTTTGCTCAAGCTAGAAGTTAAATAAGCACCCTGTTTTTAGTCTCTGTAAAAGTCAATTAGGGCTCCAAAATAATTTTCTGTCCAACCTGCAGTGATGTTTTCAAAGTCATCATCAGGAATGTTGGAATGCCTTAATTCCACCGAGGTTCCATTTTTCATTTCATGCAGCAAAATCGTAACCATTGATTTGTCGGTTTGCTCTCCAAAATACCATTCTTGTACTATTTTCTTTCCGGGTACCAAGGTAACATTCTTTCCCACGATGCTTTCTTCCCATAATGAAAATTCAGTTCCTTCTATCGGCTCCATGACAGCAGGAGATCCCGACCAAAGCTGTATGGTAGCTGCATTCGTTAGGGCGCTGTACAAAATATCCGGACTCGTGTTGATTTCATAATATTTTTTAAAATCTTTCATGATTTTCTTTTGTTAAAGATAAGTTTTTTGAAGGGTTGCATGGATGGTGTTGTAAAAAAATGCTAATTCATGAAATCAAGCAAGTGAAATACTTAAATTGCAGGTATAATTCACCCACATGTTCATCAGAATCAGCAGTGTATTTTTTGCATTTTTTCTTTTTCTTTCATCTGAGGCCCAATACAAGTCTTTTGTCATCAATGCCAAAGGAGATACAATCAATGCCATCAATAGCAACGGTCAAAAAACAGGCAAATGGGTCATCGAAGTGCCCGAATTAAGAGGAGAGCCAGGTTATGTGGAAGAAGGGATGTATCAAAAGGGAGTGAAGGACGGTTTCTGGAGACAATATTCCATTGAAGGAGACCTGATTGGAGTGGAACAATACAAATTGGGAGGAAAGGACGGTTTGCAACAATACTTTACTTTTCTTGGCGCCCTGGAACATGAAGAAAGCTGGAGAGGGTACAATCCTGAAGATCCTTACGATACCATTGCCGTCTATGGAACAGGCAGCGGCGAAATCATTGATTATAAAATTGTGAAGGCCGAGCCCTACAGTGTTAAACAAGGCGAGTGGCGTTATTATGACGTGAATACAGGACGTTTGTTGAAAACAGATATTTGGGAAAGAAATGTGCTGCAAAAGCCAACTGCTTCGCAAGTACCCATTGCAACCGGAGAAGATAATAAGAAAAAAATCGAAAAGACCGATGAGATGAAAGCCTGGGAGCAAAAAAACAAAGGGAAGAAACGGGTGATGCGAGATGGTGCCACGGGTCTATAATCATTACCACATTAAAAAAGGCTGGATGACTCCAGCCTTTTTTAATATTTCAATTGGGAAATTAGTTCTTTATTTCTTTCTGCATCGGATTTCGTCCACCGATTGAGGCGCCCCTGGGGGTGTTGTTTCTTGATTTGAACAGTTGGAATTTACTTGCCTCCTGTGTCACCGGCCATTGATTGTTTTTCTCATCGATATCAGCGGTTTCTCTGAATGGATCTAACTTGATAGAAATCACTTCTTTATCCTTCATGAATACTTTTGTGACTTTGTTTTCATTTTTTCTCCAAATATTCACCCCAATTCTATCCACTTCCTTGGTGCCATCGAGGTAAGTCCACTCTATTATCAACGGCATCACCAAGCCGCCTTTGTTGCTAAAAGTCAATTCATACATTCTTTTGTTGCCAGCAAGGTTTATTTTTTCTTCGGTTGTATAGATGTCGCTTTTGTTTTCGGGCGTGGTGACAACAAAAGCAGTCGTGTCAATCTTTGCCAATCCTCTGGCATATCTCCAATAAAAGTCTCTCAGGGTTGTGTCAGCATCGGTGGCAAAAACGATGCTGCTATCTGTTCTGTTCCTGATTTTTGAAACATCATCGTAGCTGTTTAATATAGGCTTGGCTACTGGGATGCTTCGAGTTGTTGGAGTAGTTGTATTGTTTGTGGCACTATCCAGGTTGAGCACCGCTATTTTAACAGTGTCCAAAGAAATATCTACTGGATCTGTATTGTAGAACCATCCTCTCCAAAACCAATCTAAATCTTCTGCACTTGCATCTTCCATGGTGCGAAAAAAATCCGCAGGAGTTGGATGCTTAAAAGCCCATCGCCTGCAATATTCTTTAAACGCGTAATCGAAATTTTTTCTACCGATGATTGTTTCACGTAAAATATTCAAACCGGTGGCAGGCTTGCTGTAGGCATTGGGTCCAAACTGAACAATGTTTTCACTATTCGTCATAATGGGCTCCAATTGATCTTTCGGTAGTTTCATGTAATCAACAATTTTGTAGGCAGGGCCTTTGCTCACAGGAAACTTGTTGTCCCATAATTCCTCTGTAAGGTATTCGACGAATGAGTTCAGACCTTCATCCATCCAGGTCCATTGGCGTTCATCGCTGTTGATAATCATCGGAAAGAAATTGTGTCCTACCTCATGTATGATTACTCCGAGCATGCCGTTTTTGGTGCTCTCGCTGTAGGTTCCATCTTTTTCGCAACGGCCATAGTTGAAGCAAATCATCGGATATTCCATTCCGTTCGACGCTTCGATGCTTTGCGCTACAGGATATGGATAGGGGATGGTGAACTTTGAGTAGGTCTGAATTGTGTGTGCAACTGCCTTGGTGCTGAATTTGCTGTACAGGTTGTAGGCTTCTTTGCCATAGGCGCTCATACACATCACCTTTTTTCCTTCAACTGTCGTGGGCATGGCATCCCAAACAAATTTTCTACTGCTGCCCCAGGCAAAGTCCCGAACCATATCTGCTTTGAAGCGCCATGTTTTTTGCTGGGTTGATTTCTTTTTTTCTCTTTCCAACGCTTCGGCTAGGGTAACGATTTGCAATACATTTTTAGAAACTTGTGCTTTTTTCCAGCGTTGGTATTGTGCGCCACTCAATACTTTTGAGTAATTCTGACACTCTCCCGTAGACATCACCACATGGTCTGAAGGAACGGTAATGCTCACTTCGTAGTTTCCAAATACCAGGGCAAATTCTCCCGATCCTGCAAATTGATGGTTTTGCCATCCCTGAAAATCACTGTATACGCATAGCCTGGGGAACCATTGGGTCATGGTAAAAATATCATTTCCATCCTCTGGAAAGTATTCAAATCCGCCCCGTCCACCATATTTGGTCCGCTCGCTGATGTTGTAATTCCAGGCAATATTGAAAATGAATTTTTCTTTTGCTTGCAAAGGTTTTGGAAGTTCCACACGCATCATGGTTTTGTTAATGGTATAAGACAACTTTTTACCAGCAGCGTCAGTGACTGAAATAATATTGTCACCGTAGATGCGATCCCTTTTGTTCTGCAATCTTTCAATATCACTCATCGTGATATTTTTTTGCATATAACTGCTGTTGTCGTATCCTGCGTTGTTGACGGAACTATGTTGATTCTCGTCCAACTGCAGCCACAAATAAGATAGTACATCTGGAGAATTATTGAAATAGGTAAGGGTTTCTTTTCCATGAAGTTTTCTATTCGGCTCGTCCAATTGGCAAGAGATTTTGTAATCGCACCTTTGTTGCCAATACTGGTTTCCGGGTGCCCCGCTGGCAGTTCTTGCTTCATTGGGTGTAGCCAGAATGGTGCCCAATTGTTCGAATCGGTTGCCGTGATTGCTTCCTGGGTTGTTTTTAATGTCTTGGGCATTGGCCGTCATCACAGTCAGGGAAATCATCAAGATTGAACTGAAATACTTCAACATATATCTATTTTTTTTATGGAATGATAAAGGTATTACAAATTGTTTGCATTGTTCAGAAAGAGAGCCGTTGGATGCACATCACCAGGGCTACCCCCGCTGCCAAGCCAGAAACAGCATACAACCATCCCTTTTTGGGTACGCCCATTTTTTCTACAAGAAGAGTGCCAATGGACATTATAGAAATCACGACAGCGATCTGGCCCAACTCGATTCCAATATTGAAACTCAACAATGGAAGGAATAAGTGTTGCGCACTGGCCATCATGAATCGAATACTATTGGCAAAACCCATTCCATGAATCAGGCCAAACAATAAAGCCATCACATATTTTAGTTTTTGAGGAACTGAATCGGCAGCAGGTTGTATCAGATTGGAAAGAGCCGTGATTAAAATGGTTAAAGGAATGAGCCACTCCACTATTCGATCCGGCAATCGAACCATATCAGTTGTACTCAAGAACAATGTTAATGAATGCCCGATGGTAAATGCCGTGATTAAGACAAGAACCTTTTTCCAGTCGCGGATTGCATACAATACTGTAAGAACAGCCAGAAACAAGAGGTGGTCAAGTGCTTCTAGGTTGATGATGTGCGACCAGCCCAACGTACAGTAAAGAATAAAATCATTCATGATGCAAGGATGAAGGCTTTGTGTTAATTTTACAGCAATATAAATCAAGTCCCCAGCAATAAAAAATCACTTTCATGCGTAGTCGTCTCTTTGGGTATTTAATCGTTGGTTGCTGGATGATGGCATTATCCGGTGCATCGGTGCATCCAATCTATGTAAGTGTCACTGAAATCACACACAATGCCAAAGATAAAACCCTAGAAGTCAGTTGTAAGATTTTTACCAATGACTTGGAAAATGCTTTGAGAAAAAAATCCAACCAGCGCATTGATCTTATCAATCCTTCCAATCAGACGCTCATCAATCAACTAGTTGAGCAATATGTTCAATCGCATTTGAAAATTTTTCTGAGCGGCAAACAACAAACCCTTCAATACATTGGGTATGAAATCTCCGAGGAGTCAGTTTGGTGCTACTTGCAGGCAGATCATGTATCCAAAGTCAAAAGCATTGCCATTCAAGATAATATCTTGTATGAATCACAGCCCGAGCAAATAAGCCTGTTGCATGTAATAGTTGATGGCAATCGTAAAAGCACCAAATTGAACAATCCGGAAGATACCGTTACCATTCAATTTTGACGGTTCATCAGCCCGTAACGTCTATTAAAAAGAGCTGCAGATCCGTATCCGACGAGTGTTCCCACCAGTCCGCCTGCCAGTATGTCCAATGGAAAGTGCACCCCTACATAAATCTGGGCATACACAATCAAGCCTGCCCAGCAGAAAAACAGCCATCCCCATTTACCCAAGTAGTCTTTCAGGGTGAGATAGAAGAAGGTTGCCAGGCCAAAATGGTTCGTGGCATGTGAAGAAGTAAAACTCGAACTTTGTGGCCTATAATTTAACAGAAACCGCATGGAATCGGCCATTGATGGATCATTGCAGGGCCGGAGTCTCCAAATATGCTCCTTGATGATATCGCTGCTGATGAAGTTGGTTAAAATGGGTGTCAGGGCAGCAAAAAGAATCCATTGCCATTTGTGCCGCTCAAAATTAAACAGACAAAAGAGCAACAAAAAAAAGTACAAGGGAACCCAGGTTTGGGAATTTCTAACAAAAGGCATGAGTATATCAAACAGGTGATTCTGCCAACGCTGGTTGATGAGCTGAAAAATGGCTTTGTCTATATCGATCATGTGGCTCATGTGTTTGGATGTGTGGAAGGTTCACCCTCCTTTGCAGATTTAACTTTTTACATTAAAATTCCCTATTCAACTCAAAAATAATTAATCTAATTTAGCATCCTATTAAAATTAGCATTTTGATTCGCTTTTTGAACCATTTACCCAGATTTATCCGTTGGATTCTCACTGTATTGGGCATGCTTTTGCTCCTGATGACTGTGTATCGTCTTTTCTTCTTTTTTCATTACAAAAACCATTCAACGGCATTTGATCTGAAAGTTTTTTGGTTGGGCATTCGATACGATGCCAGAATCGTTTCGGTATTGGGTATCTTGATCTCCCTTTTTGCTGCCATTCCGATTCTGCATCCCTTTAAAAATGAGTCTGCCCAAAAGGGATGGTCTGTGGCCATTGGCTTGTTTTTTTTCTTGATTTTATTTTTTTATGGAGCAGATTTTTATCATTACGATTATTTGCAACAAAGATTGAGTTTTTCTGTGCTCAATTACATAGAAGACGCCGCTATTTCAACCCAAATGATGTGGCAAACCTACCCACTGGTTAAAATATCTATCTTTTTCGCCGGTGCCATTTTTTTGGTTTTTTTCTTGCACCACTTGGCCATCAAACGCATTCATGCCCGCAATCCGGCTATACAGCGCAGCAGGTTTAACACACTTTCTCATTTCTTATTATTGTCTGTATTGGCTTTGCTTGCATATGGCAGAATGGGGCAGTACCCATTGAGGTGGAGCGATGCCTTTGTGTTTGGGGACAATTTTAAATCCAATGCAGCCCTCAACCCTTTTCAAAGTTTTTTCAGCTCAATGGATTTTGGGAATAAAGGATATGATCTGACAAAAGTGAAAGCGGCCTATCCTGAGGTTGCCAGTTATTTTGATGTCCAAAATCCCAATGTAGCAACATTGAATTTTGACCGATACATTCAATACAATGATTCAGCCAAATCCAAGCCTAATATTGTGCTGGTTATTTGTGAGAGTTTCAGTGCTGACAAAAGTTCAATGTTCGGTAATCGGCTGCAACCCACTCCGTATTTTAATGAGCTGTGCAACAACGGTGTTTTTTTTGAAAGATGTTTTACGCCGGCCTTTGGAACTGCCAGAGGGGTGTGGGCTACATTGACCGGCATTCCAGATGTTTCTCTTCCCAAAACGTCTAGTAGAAACCCGCTGGCCGTCGATCAGCATACAATCATCAACAACTTTACCGAATACAATAAATTTTATTTTCTGGGCGGCAGCACAACTTGGGCCAATATCAGAGGTTTGTTGAGCAACAATATTGATAATCTAAAGATATATGAAGAAGACGCTTATCAATCGAACAAAGTAGACGTATGGGGCATCAGCGATAAAAATTTGTTTTTGCAAGCCAACCAGGTGTTCAAAACGCAAAAGAGACCTTTTTTCGCTGTGATTCAAACTGCAGACAACCATCGGCCCTATACGATTCCATCAGAGGATCTGCCGGAATTTAAGAAGGTCCAGCTTCCAATTGATACATTGAAAAAATACGGTTTCGACAACAATGAACAGTTCAATGCCTTTCGGTATACTGATTTTACTTTCAAAAAATTCATCGAAGCGGCCCAACAGGAAGCGTATTTTTCAAATACCATTTTTGTCTTTGTGGGAGACCATGGCATTCGCGGCAATGTAGGATCTCCATTTCCCAAAAGTTTCACCCAACAAGGCATTATGGCAGAACATGTGCCTTTGTTGTTTTATGCACCTGCATTGCTACAGCCCGCCAAAATCAGACAAGTAGCGTCTCAATTGGATATTTTGCCTTCTGTGGCTGCATTGGCCAAGCAATCCTATTTGAACAGTACTTTTGGGAGAAATTTATTCGACTCTACTGACCGGCAAGAACGGTATGCTTTTATTGCCGATCCTGAAGTGCCTTCCATTGGCTTAGTAAGCAACGATTATTATTTTGTGAGAAATCTAAAAACCAAACAAAGGAATTTCGTATCGGTTGTAAACGACAAGGCCGTCGAAATAAACCCTACAACAGATAGTGTCAAATCGCGCATGGCACGTTTGACAGAATCGTTGTATGAAACAGCTAAGTGGATGTTGCTACACAATAAAAAAAGGCACTAATGTATTTTCTTTGCCACCAAGATCATGCGCGGTGAGAGGTGTGTTTCATAGGCGGATAAATCATAGTCTCCAAAAATCTGAATGATTTGCAA
Source organism: uncultured Ferruginibacter sp. (assembly GCA_964497085.1). Lineage (GTDB taxonomy): Bacteria > Bacteroidota > Bacteroidia > Chitinophagales > Chitinophagaceae > Ferruginibacter. Next base: position 7,227 of record CAZCCN010000013.1, on the reverse strand, counting down.
TCCTTGCAGTTGAAACATCTTTTCGAAATCATTCAGCATGAACCTTGACACTTTTTCGGTATAAACTTTTGGTGTTTCGAGATGATTCTCGTCTATTATAATTTTTTTATAGAAAAATCGGTCGTCGTACCACCTGGTAATCCCGAACTGAATTCCCTGGATGATTTTGTGTTCCTGATGCGTTATCTGTTGTTCTGCATGGGCGGCGTTTAGGTAATCCATTACCAGGATGCCATCGGGCTGTAAAGATTGAGCAATACTTCTGATGGCATTGTGGTTTTCTCTCTCTGTTTCAAAATATCCAAAACTGGTAAAGAAATTAAAGGCATATTTGAAATAGTTAATCCAAAATGGGAAACGCATATCGTGCTGTAAAAAATGAAGTTTGGCATGTTCAAATTGACTAGCCTCCAAAATACTTGCCTCGCTTAGGTCAATGCCTGTAACATCGAATCCTTTTTCGGCTAGGTGAATGGCATGTCTTCCTTTTCCACAGGCGATGTCTACCATGGTCGCCCCTTTTTCCGGGGACAAAAAATGAATCAGTTTGTCAATAAATTTGGCCGCTTCCTGCTCGTCTCTGTGTTGGTACAACAAGTGGTAATAGGTGCTGTTGAACCAATCCTTAAACCAATTTTCTTCCATGGGCTAAAGGTACTGCTTGCCAATGAATTCTTCTAGAGTAATCTCGATGTTTATGAATCATGCTGCCGTATCTAAATAATACAAAATCAATGTATTACAACAACTCGGAACTCTTTGTTATATTTGTTCCTCAATTTGACGCACATGGCATTGATTAAGAGTATTTCTGGCATTCGAGGTACTATTGGAGGAGAGCCGGGCAATCATTTAACGCCGATTGACATTACAAAATTCACGGCGGCTTATGGCACCTGGCTCTTGAAACAAACAGGCCAAACCTCAGCCAGGGTGGTAGTAGGAAGAGATGGAAGAATGAGCGGCATGATGGTTAAAAATATTGTCAATGCAACATTGTCTGCGATGGGAATTCATGTCATCGATCTGGATCTGAGTACCACACCTACGGTGGAAATGGCGGTTTTGTTTTTAAAGGCCGACGGGGGTATCATTCTTACGGCCAGTCACAATCCCAAAGAATGGAATGCGCTCAAATTGCTCAACCAAAAGGGTGAGTTCATCAGTGCAGCAGATGGAAAATACATATTGGATTTGGTAGAAAATGAAGCTTTTCAATTTGCAGAAGTAGACAAATTGGGGGAGATTACTGCCAATGAGCACATGCTCTCCGAGCACATAACAGCCATCTTGAAACACAAACTGGTTGATCAAAAAGCAATCGCTCAAGCTGGCTTTCGGGTAGTCGTGGATGCCGTCAATAGTACAGGTGCCATGGCTGTGCCCGCCTTGTTACAAGCATTAGGGGTTGAAGATATAATGGTCATCAACCCAGAGGTAAACGGTCAGTTTGCACACAATCCTGAGCCATTACCCGAGCATTTAACTGAATTGAGCAGGGTAGTGGTGGCCAACCATGCTTCCCTGGGTATTGCAGTGGATCCGGATGTAGACCGGCTCTGTTTTGTTTGCGAGGATGGTACGATGTTTGGAGAAGAATACACACTGGTAGCTGTTGCCGATTATGTACTCAGTAAGCGTCCTGGCAATACCGTGAGCAACCTTTCATCTACCAAAGCTTTAAAAGATGTGACATTTAAACATGGGGGAAGTTATTTCCCCAGTGCCGTTGGAGAGGTAAATGTGGTTCGCAAAATGAAAGACCACAACGCCGTCATAGGTGGAGAAGGAAACGGAGGCATCATTGTACCGGATTTGCATTACGGGAGAGACGCGCTGATTGGTATTGCATTGTTTCTGTCACACTTGGCAGAAAGTAAAAAAACCTGTAAACAACTTCGCAATACTTATCCTCAATACTTCATCAGCAAAAACAAAATCACGCTGGATTCAAACATTGATGTGCAGACCATCTTTGATAAGATAAAAGAAAAATACCAATCCAATCCCGTCAACACAGAAGATGGAATCAAAATCGAGTTCGAGAACGATTGGGTGCATCTGAGAACGAGCAATACCGAGCCAATCATTCGAATCTATGCGGAAAGCAATTTTGAGACGACTGCCGACAATATCGCCATGCGATTGATGAAAGATATCCAGGAAGCCATGTAATATGGCCGATTAAAACCCAAGTTATGAATCGAATTTATTTCGACAATGCCGCTACTACCTCCCTCGATCCGGTTGTGCTAGAAGCTATGTTGCCATTGCTCTCCGAGAAATTTGGCAATCCCTCTTCTATTTATTCTTACGGAAGGGAAACTAGGTTGTCTATTGAGTCTGCGCGCAAATCCGTAGCCAAAATATTGAATGCCCATCCGGCAGAGATTTTTTTTACCAGTGGTGGCACCGAAAGCAACAATACGGCCATCCAGGCTTCCGTGAGAGACCTGGGCTGTAAACACATCATTACTTCTCCAATAGAACACCACGCTGTGACGCACACCGTGGAGCACTTAGGGGCGTCTGGCAAAGTAAAAGTAAGTTACGTAGCATTACAGCCTAACGGACACATAGACATGCTTCATTTGGAAAAGTTGCTGGCAGGCTCCAAAGAAAAAGTATTGGTATCGCTTATGCATGCCAACAATGAAATCGGCAATATATTGGATATTCATGCCGTTGGCAATCTTTGTAAAAAATACCATGCTATTTTTCACAGTGATACGGTGCAGACTGTAGGTCACTTTCCTTTCGATTTGCGCAACACACCTGTTCATTTTATCACCGGAGCGGCGCATAAATTTCATGGCCCCAAAGGAATTGGCTTACTGTATATCAATGAAAATGTTCGAATTCAACCCTTTATTTTTGGTGGCGGACAGGAGCGCAATATGCGTGCAGGTACTGAAAACATCTATGGCATTGTGGGCTTTGCCAAAGCCTTAGAATTGGCCACGGCTAACCATGAAACTGACCGTCGATACATTTCTGGATTAAAACAATACATGCATGAAGCGTTGATTAAAAACATTCAGGGTGTCTCTTTCAATGGAGACACTTTAGGAAACAGCCTGTATACGGTTTTGAGTGTCAGCTTTCCTAAAACAGAAAAATCTGAAATGCTCTTGTTCAATTTGGATATTCATCATATTTGCGCCAGTGGCGGAAGTGCTTGTGCATCCGGTGCAGAGGCTGGTAGCCATGTCATCCGGGCTGTTAACCTCAATCCCAACCAGGTTACCGTCCGTTTTAGTTTCTCCAAGCACAATACTATTGGTGAAATCGACACCGTTGTGCAACAACTGAAATCCCTTTTGTAGTGTTGTCAGAAAGAATACCCTAACTTATCCGTCAGGTTCTTGGGTAAAGCAGGCAAAGCCCTTCTATCGATTAAAAAGCTATTGAGTTGTGATATTTCCTTGAATATATAATGTTTTTCCATGGCTCCATGCAGGTAGCCAGCGCCTGTACTTCCGCCAGTTCCCACCCTGCTGCCAATCATCCTTCTAACCATATTGATGTGCCTGTATCTCCAGTTGCCCATTTGGTTGTCAATTTCCAGCAAGGTATCAATCAGTTGAAAGGGAAGCTCCAAGAGTGGGTATCCATGGTACAACATGATGAATAAGCCGGATCTGGCTGCGGCAGGACTCAACGCACGCTCACTTGATTCACCTTCTCCATAAAAAACCTGTTTAAAATAGGATGCGTTGTTTTTTTCGTGTTCGGATAAGCCTTTGGTATAAATCTCTTCGTACGCTTTCCAAAACGGATGTTCCGAAGGATGTTGGCTAACATCCCAATCGCTCCAAATAGATGTGTCCTGCAAAAAGGGTGTCCGTTCCAGCCATTTGTTGACAAATTCCAATATCGATTTACCGGTTTCTGCTTCTTTGATTCTAGCAACATCCGATTCGTTGAGTTGGGAGGTATAATAATGTTGCCCATGTCGATGTTCAAATTGTAGGCCCAGTTTAGCCTCTATGATTTTAAACTGCCAGCTTTGAAATCCGGAGGCAGGTCGGAGCAAGTCCCTGAAATCTAAGAAATCCATCGGCGTCATGGTTTCAAGAATGTCAATTTGCTTGACCAAGACTTCTAAAATGGTCGCCATTCTTTTCATTCGATGGACAATGGTTTGCATGTCGCCAGAGTTGTCATTCAAAGAGGGCTTGCGAAGAATATCCAGTACTGAATCCAATTCAAATAAGATCTGCTTAAACCAAAGTTCATAAGCTTGATGGATGACAATGAATAGCATTTCGTCATGTGCCGGCTGCTTTCCTATTTCAAAACTCACGGGGTGTTGAGCATCGATGATTTTATCCAACTCTAGGTAGTCGCTATAATAGACGGGCTTATGCTCCATGTTGTTTTTTTACAAACATAAAGAAATTCAGCAGGGCCACAAAAAGCAGTGAATTCACAGTTCCAAAGATGGGGGACATCCTATTATCTAATCAAGACCACGGTGCCTTTTTGCTCAATTTTTTGATTCAGATCGGGATTGAAGTATTGTAGCATCCAAACATAAGTGCCTGCATCAGCTTTTTTGCCTTTAAAGGTTCCGTCCCATTTTTTCATCCAGTTGTTTGAATAAAAAACACGCTGTCCTAGTCGGTTATAAACACTAAATCGAAGGTCTTGCGCCTTGTATGCGTTGACAGGATATAAATAATCGTTCAAACCGTCAAAATTCGGTGTAAAGGCAGAAGGTACCGCAATGTAGCAATTCCAAACAACCGCCAAATTGGCGACGGCTGTGTCTTTGCAGCCAATGTCATTTTCCACAATCAGCTGCACGGATACATTGTAATTGGAGCCGCCAACCACATATTGTTGCGGCGGCGGATTGCCCACATAACTGGCTGTTCCGTTGCCCAGGTTCCAATCCCAATATCGAATGTCTCCAATGCTGGTGTCTCTGAATGTGGCGAAGTCATTTGGGCAAACGACTGATGGTCCTTCAAATCCGGCTTTAAGTTCGTTTCGTAAAAAAACATCGGAACGGGTGGTGTCCTTGCAGGTGCCGTTGGATACAATGAGTTGAGCGATGTGGTTACCAAACACAGTATACGTGATGGTTGGGTTTTGTTGATTGCTGGTGATTTGATTGTCAAAGGTCCAGAGCCAACTGTTGACAGTATTCGCCCCGTTGTGTGTATAGGCAACGACGTCTTCCTCGCAGCCCAAGGTAATGTTGTAATTAAAATCAGCATTCACCGTATCCTTGATCGTGAACAATAAAGTTTCACCTGCAGGTGTTTGTTGACCACATTCATCAATCAGCGTGTTGCCATCTGTTCCGGTTGTCAGCCTGATTTGAAAATTACCGGCTTGTTGCAGCGGCGCAGATAATTTGACCAGAATGGTGCTGCTGACACCATTGACACAGTTTCCATTGGCAGATAAAACCGTTACAGGGTAATTGCCCGACACGACAAAATCAGAGCCACCCGGTTCTATGGAATTGCATCGCATGGGTTTTCTGAATACCAATTGAAGAATTTGAGGTGCACAGGCCGGCTTGGTTAAACTATCCATGGGCGTTGGCTGAACAGGGAACACTGTCAATGGAATCTGTTCACCAACAGGAATAAACCGATCGCAATTGTCCAGCAAGGTATTGGCATCTGTACCCGTTTGCATGGTAATGGTATAATTGCCGGCAGGAAGGGGATTGTTGAGCACCAATCGAATGGAATCGGTATCAAAGCCACTGGTACAGCCATTGCCTACTGCACTGATGATGTTGGCAACAGGGGGATTGATTGAAAAGTCGGTGCCATTTGCTGCAACCGACTTGCATTTTATTTTTTTATTCAGTTTAATCGTCACAACGGTTCCGTCGCAAACGGCGGCAGCACTTTCCAAGTGGGGCTCTTTTGGGTCCGTGATGCTGGCGGTGCCTCCTTGAAAAGATAAGGCATATCCGCTTTGTGAATCAGTAAAATGGCTAATCAAAAGTAAATACTGATGACCCTGAATGATGGTGGGCATTGAACTAAACAAGGGGACACCCGGTCCGGCACACAATACCAATCCGCTTCCGCTGCTGGATGCACCGGTTAAGCCACTTTCTCCACTCCAATTGCATGCGACAAACAAGGAGATGTCGTTGTACACATCTGTGGGGTTGCGTCCGGTGATGTCAAACAATTGCCAATCGTAATCATCACCCAAATTATTGGGTGTGATGAGGAATCCGAGCGTTCCAGAGGAAAAACAAGTGAATTTATACCAGTAGGGGTTTTTGTCTGTCAAAATCACACTGGCACTTGTGCAAAGTGAGGGCACCTGGCGGTCCCCACAAATCGCTACCGAACTCTGATTAAACACCGTGGTTCCGCAAACAGGAAAAGCCGTTTGAGGGTTTTGTCCCAGAGCAGTGCAAGTTTGTGCAAGGGTCTGCTGCCCGGCCAAACAAAGGAATAAAACAAGTGAAGTAAAAATTATACGCATACCTGTGAGCAAGTTACTGCAAAGCACCTTATGTGCAGATAACGAATGTTATCTTTTGATAGTTTTAACAAGTTTGATTAATGAAGTTTGCTTTTTATTTCCTGTAACTTCAACAGCGCTTCCACTGGTGTCAATTGGTTGATATCCGTTTCACTCAAGATCTTTCTGATTTCTTCAAAAGTAACTGAATGTGTGTCGAAAATATTCAATTGCAATCTAGGCTGTTGCGTCTCTTTAATAACCTCTGATATTTGTTGGGATTGATTGGATGCATTGTCTCTGCTGGCTTCCAACATGGCCAGCATGTCATTAGCTCTTTTGATCAATTCAGGGGGCATTCCGGCCATTCTTGCCACATGTATACCGAAACTATGGGTGCTTCCGCCGGCAGCCAATTTTCTCAGGAAAATCACTTTGTTACCCACTTCTTTATTGGTGATGTGGTAATTCTTTATGCGCTGAAAAGAATTTTCCAACTCATTCAATTCATGGTAGTGGGTGGCAAAAAGGGTTTTAGGCTTCAGTGGGGACTCATGCAAATATTCGGCGATGCTCCAGGCAATTGAAATGCCATCGTAGGTTGAAGTACCCCTGCCAATTTCATCCAATAACACCAGGCTTCTGGAGGTAAGATTGTTGATGATGCTAGCGGTTTCGTTCATCTCCACCATGAAAGTACTTTCTCCACCACTCAGGTTATCAGAGGCGCCTACCCGTGTAAATATTTTGTCTGTCAATGGAATGGTGGCGGCGGTTGCC
>CAZCCN010000012.1:11573-21547 GCA_964497085.1 uncultured Ferruginibacter sp. | reverse complement strand
CGTATAGCTCCTGAATCTGAAAAGTTGGTTCTACAAGTACAAAGGAAATGGCAATTACTTGCGCCATTAATTTTGAGATTGGACTCAAGACTACAAGATCATCCTTCAGTCCAACAATGAATAAAATGAGTAATCCCGGAATAAGCGACATGATTTCATGGATATTCTTTTCTTTATATCGTACTTCCAGCACTTCATCTTTGAACCGTTTCCCCCCACATACCTCACAGGTAAGGTGCACATCCGCTAAAAACTGCATTTCCACCACCTGCTCTCCTTCTCCCTTACAAGCATCACAACGGCCCCCATCCACATTGAATGAAAAATGCTTGGGCATGAACCCCCTTACTTTACTCATGGGCTGACGGGCAAACAAATCCCGAATTTCGTCATAGGCTTTGATATAAGTAATGGGGTTGCTTCTGCTCGATTTGCCGATGGGATTCTGGTCAATCAATTCAATTTGTTTGATCGAATCCACATCGCCCTCGATAGACCTGAACGAACCTGGTTTGTCCTGAAAAATTCCTTTGATTTGTTGCAGGGCGGGGTACAGCAATTGTTTGACCAACGTGGTTTTGCCGCTTCCGCTCACACCGCTGACCGCACAAAGGATTTGCAAAGGAAAATCAACCGTAATGTTTTTTAAATTGTTTTGTACCGCGCCTGTCAGGGTGATTTTTCGGTTCCATTTTCGAACTTGTTTGGGTGGATCTATGGTCAACTGGCCCGAAAGGTACTTCCCTGTTAAACTGTCTGGTTGATGAATGATCTGCTCGTACGATCCTGTTGCAATGACTTCTCCCCCCAAATGACTGGCAAGTGGACCCATATCAATAATATAATCCGCTTCCTTCATCATTTGCTCATCATGCTCCACCACCACCACGGTATTGCCTAAATCTCGGAGGGCTTTCAATACCCCAATCAATCGTTCGGTGTCCCTGCTGTGCAAGCCAATGGAAGGCTCATCCAGGATATACAAAGAATTGGTGAGGTTGCTGCCCAAGCTTCTGGTCAGCTGGATGCGTTGGCTCTCGCCACCACTTAAGGAATTGGCAAGCCGGTTCAAAGTCAAATACCCAAGGCCTACATCCAACAAGGTTTGTAGCCGGTTTCGTATTTCAATTAAGATTCGCTTGGCTACTTGCTGATCGTATTCACTCAAAGAAAGTTGCTGAAACCACTGCATCAAATCTTTTACGGGCCATTCGCACAATTCACCAATGTGCATGCCGTTTACTTTCACATACAACGCTTCTTTGCGAAGACGGTATCCTTTACAATCAGGGCAAAGCGTTCTTCCCCGATACCGACTCAACAACACCCGGTATTGAACTTTATATAAATTTTGTTCTACTTCTTTAAAAAAATCATTGATGCCATTGACATGTTGATTTCCGTTCCACAAATCGTGGAGCTGCGCCGGGGTAAGATCAAAGATTGGTTTGTGGATCGGAAAATCGAATTTCTTTGCCGCTTTGACAAAAGATTCTTTCCAAGAACTTAGTTTTTCTCCTCTCCAGGGGGCCACCGCTTCTTCGTACACGCTGAGTCGCTTGTCGGGAATCACCAAATCAGCATCGATGCCCAGCACTTGTGAAAAGCCCTCACAGGTTGGACAGGCACCAAAGGGATTGTTGAAAGAAAAAAGGTTGGGAACGGGCTCTTCAAACTGAATGCCATCGAGCTCAAATTGATTGCTAAAGGACAGCACTTGTTTCTGATTGACCTCAAGAAGCAGGTTTCCTTCTCCTTCGTAAAAAGCTGTTTGAATGGAATCGCCGATACGATGCAAGTCTTCTTCGGTAAAATCACCCTTGACCAATCTATCCACCAATAAGTAGACCGTTTGCCCCTTTTGTATCATAGAAGCAACGGGATTGCTTTTTTTGTTTTCGAGCAGATCTTCAATGCGGAGTGTTTCTCCTTGCGTGTACAATCGGGCAAATCCCTTTTGCAATAAAATTGTCAACTCTTCCCTGATGTCGCGTTTGGCATGAACCTTCAATGGAACAAGCAACAAAATTTTATCGCCCGCTTTCAGCGCGTCAATGGCTTTCATCACCGACCCCACATCGTCCTTTTTTACTTCTCGGCCGCTGACAGGCGAAATGGTTTTACCTACACGTGCAAACAACAAACGGAGGTAATCATATATTTCAGTCATGCTCCCCACCGTACTGCGAGGGGTACGTGTGATGACTTTTTGTTCAATAGCGATGGCGGGACACAATCCATGTATATAATCGACATCCGGCTTGTTCATGCGCTGCATGAATTGACGAGCATAGGCACTTAAACTTTCTGCATACCGACGTTGCCCTTCTGCAAACAAGGTGTCAATGGTCAAGGAAGACTTTCCAGATCCGGACACACCGGTTACCACAACGAGTTGATTGCGGGGAATCACCACGGAAACATTCTTTAAATTATGGACCCTTGCCCCCTTGATCAATATATCATTTCCACCCGGTTGGGAAGCCGTTTGAACGGCTGAAATAGGCTTTTTCGCTTTCATCGTTTGTACCACGAAAATAGCGTAAGAATGTGGTTAATACCGTGATTTTTATACGTAAAAGCAAAATTACTGCGTAGTTCTACGTATGGTTCCTGAGCACTAATACTCGATTTTTAAAACAACGCGAAATTTGCGTTCAAATTATTTGGAAGCGAAATTTTTGACTCTACCTTTATGGTCCAATATCCAATCAAAGTGAAAAGCCGAACAGACAAAAAAGTCTTCTACGCAATTCTCCTCAAATTGGACCAAACCAAAAAAACCAAGTCCTAACCAACCTAAAGTAGAAGTCTTATGAAAAACCTAACCAACCAACCCGACCAACAACTTGTAAACGCTTACATCAACGGAGATGCAAATGCACTTTCTGAATTGGTAGCCAGACACAAAGACAAAATCTTCACTTCTATCTATTTGTTGGTAAAAGACAAATACCTGGCCGAAGATATCTTCCAGGATGCTTTTATCCGCATTATTGATACCCTGAGAGCCGGTCGTTACAATGAGGAAGGCAAATTCTTACCATGGGCCATTCGCATTGCACACAATCTTTGTGTTGACCATTTCAGAAAAATAAAAAGAGGTCCTAGCATCAAAACCAGTGACGACCACGATATTTTTGAAGTATTGAACTTTTCAGAGGCGGGAACAGACCAAAAGATGATGGCCAGCCAGACACAGGACCGTGTTAGAAAAATGATTGACATGCTGCCTGAAGACCAACGCGAAGTGATTGTATTGCGTCACTATGCTGATTTAAGCTTCAAAGAAATCGCTGCCCTGACAAAGTCAAGCATCAATACAACTTTGGGAAGAATGCGCTACGGTTTAATCAATCTGCGCAAAATGATGACTGAAAAGCAAATTGCCCTTTAACACAATTGATTCATGTACTATACCGAATAGCAATCCTTATGGGTTGCTATTTTGCTTATATGCATCCAGGGAGCAGCGGAGCCATTGCAAGTAAGCGACGGCGGAGGGGGTATATCCAATGGGTTTTGACAGCAGCTGCTGACGGCTATTGATGACGGCATACAAGGGCTGTGCATTATTCTGAAACGACTCTGTCTCAAAAGTGGACCACCTGTCCCCTACTGTTCGAATCTGCTTTTGAATGCCCTCTTTGGTGGTATATACAAACTGCTGATGTGCAGGCAATAGCTTTTTATCATCCACATACAGGGATACAATGATAAAATGATCCTTCATGAACTGATAAACCGCTGGATCGCTCCATACGTTTTCCTCCATTCTTCTACAATTGACACAGGCATACCCGGTGAAATCAATCAATAGAGGCTTCTGCTGTGACGCCGACTGTTTGATGGCTTCATCAAAATCCTTGCTGCAGTTCAACCCCAGTATACAATCGCTGTCCTGCTCATATACGCTATAATACAATGGGGGCGGAAATCCACTGATCAATGACAAACGCGCATAGGGCGTATGGGTCAATCCAGGCAGTAAGTAACAAGTAAAAAGCAAGGATAACAGCCCCATTGCAAGCCTGCCTTTCGAAAGCCTGGCAGGAATGGTATCATGCGGCAATTGTATTTTACCAAATAAGTACAAGGATAACAACAACCCAACCACCACCCAGATGCCGATAAACACCTCCCGTTTCAACCATCCCCAGTGTTGCACCAAATCAGCATTCGATAAAAATTTAAAAGCCAAGGCCAACTCAAAAAATCCGAGAACAATTTTAACCGTCGTCAGCCACCCGCCAGATTTGGGCAAAGACTGCAGCCAGTGCGGAAACAAGGCGAACAAGGCAAAAGGTAGGGCCAATGCCAAACCAAAGCCGGCCATTCCGGCCGTCAACTGTATGGCGCCCCCATCAGCAGATAAAGACCCCGCCAACAAAGATCCCAATATGGGGCCCGTGCAGGAAAAAGAAACCAGGGCCAGGGTGAGTGCCATGAAGAAAATACCGAATAAGTTGCCTACACCCGATTTGCTGTCTGCGCCACTCGACAAAGAAGCTGGCAGGGTGATTTCGTAAAAACCAAAAAAGGAAAAAGCAAAAAAGATGAAGATGGCGAAGAAGGCGACATTGAGGTAAACATTCGTGGAAATATTGTTGAGCAAGGCAGGATTCACCTGGTCAATAAAATGAAAGGGCAAGCTTAACAATACGTAAATAATAAAAATAAAAAATCCATAGATCAATGCATGTCGAATGCCGGCCTGTTTGGTAGGTGATTTTTTGGTGAAGAAGGATACGGTAAGGGGAATCATCGGAAACACACAGGGTGTCAGCAAAGCAATCAGACCTCCGAGGAATCCTAGAAAAAAAAGAGCTGCTTGTCCGCTGGAACCATCAGCACTATTCGACAAGCTTTCTCCTCCACAATCCGCCAATGGCCCAATGGGTTTAATGACCAGAATATTCAGTTGGGTAGCAGTTTGGGCATCGGCCTGCAACACCAGGGTAATGGATTGTTCTTCCGGAACGAAATTTTCTTGATTGGCTACCTCATAGGCCAGTTTGACCTGAAGAGAAGACAAGCGATCATCTGCAACAGCAATGCGCTGAGTCAAATGAACCGATTGGGTGACTACCTGCTTCTTTTTACCGTCGAATACAGGGTCTTCTTGGTTGATAAAAGGTGTTTCGAAGGTTGATTTCAATAATTGCACGGTGCCGGTTGGATAGATGGCCTGCAAACCCCTCAACCCTTCCGTTTTGTCTGCAGCATACAAGTGCCAGCCTTTTGCAATGACCCCTTCAAATTGGACTTGATACGAACGGTCGGCCAATTTTTTGACACCAGCTTTCCATTGCACAAAGACGCTGTCCTGTGCAAATAATGATTGCTGTACAAACAGCCAAGCCATCCAAAAGAATATGCTTTTTTTAAAAACCGACATGAGACATTCTGTAAAATCCTGTGAATTCAAGGACCTTTACGAAGGTATCATTTTATTTGGAAGTTAATTTAATGGAAAAGGGGATTTCTTTGGGCGGCAAGCACTTGCGATCGTTGCACACCATATACCCAATGGTCCCTTTTAAAATAGTGGAAGCAGAAGACTTTATTTTAATCTTCTGCACAAAATCAACTTTGTTGCTGTAATAACGAAGGTTGCTATTAAAATTTTTATCAAAAACAGTTTCCAATTTGCCGATTTCCTGAATGCTTCCCTCCAACTGAACCAAAGGATTGAGGGCAAAAGTGACAACGGTTGGAGCAGGTCCTTCTCCGGCATCTTGGGCGTAGATATGCCATTTGTTTTGAATAGTGGCTGTCAGGTGAACAACATATTGCTTGTTCCCTGATGGTTGGGCACTGAAAGACCACTGAACAGGGTTTTCTACTTGGGCTTGCAAACCAAGGGCGAAGAGCAAAGCAATAAAAGTGAATATTTTTTTCATATCAAAGGATGGAATAGAAGATCAAATCTAAGAACCCACATTCAAAATCATTGTTAAAAAATCAGCTGGGCCCTACCCAATGCCATATAAAGTTTTAAACACCTTTCTGCCATCCGTATTGCTCAAGGAAATACTGCAACAGCGTTCAGGATGCGGCATCATGCCCACTACATTGCCAGCCAAAATGCTGATTCCTGCAATGTTGTCCACAGCACCATTGGGATTGCTTTCGTTGGTCACCTGACCCTGCGCATCGCAGTACCGATAGACCACCTGCTGGTTTCGGTAAATGATTTCCAGTTCATCGGGACGCGCAAAATAACGTCCTTCTCCATGGGCAATCGGAATTTGTAAGGCCTCTCCACCTGATTCCCTGGCTTGGGTGAGGTAAATATTTTTACAGATAAATTGCTGATTGGCATTTCGCAACAACACCCCTGGCAACAAGCCCGTCTCACATAAAATCTGGAAACCGTTGCACACACCCAATACCTTTCCTCCTTTTTCTGCAAAAGCGGTCACACTTTGCATCATCGGACTGAAGCGCGCGATGGCGCCACAACGCAAATAATCTCCGTAACTAAAACCGCCTGGCAATACGATGCAGTCTTCCTTGTCAAACATGCTGATGTCCTGGTCCTTGTGCCACAATTCAATGACTTCTTGTCCCAGGTCGTTACGCAGTGTATCAATCATGTCTTTGTCACAATTGGAGCCAGGAAATACCACTACACCAAATTTCATTTTTTTCGGTTTAAATAACAGTGAAGGATGGATCAGGGCACAAATTTACAATAAGTCGGCCGATCGGCATAAACAGGCTACAAAAATTATCCCACCAGGAATAAATAGCCCTGAATAGCGGCTACAGAAAAGAATGCCCAATGCAAAACCACTGGAAACCAGCTATAGTCTGGATATAAAAATACGGATCCAATCAAAACAGCCAGGGGGATGGCTGTAAGTTCCCAATATAAAAAACCGGATTGATGGTTCAAAAAAGTCACCACAATGGCCAATAGCAAGAACAAATAAAGAATGGACCATGTTTTTCTTGATTGGACCAACAGCCTTCTCATATTGGACTGAATGAAAAAGAAGCCGATCAGTAGGGAAAAGAGGACCAAAACCACCGCTATATTGTGGATGGAAGACTGAAACAACATGGGCTGGCCTACTGCAAAGGTGGGCTGCATCATAGAAACCGAATGACCGGTTGTAAACAGATACGCCCATAAAAAATAATAAGGCGTCAAAGCGCCCAACGCCATCATCAACCACTCGGCCATTCTAAAAGGCCGAGTAATGGTCAGGCCCGACAGCAACAAAAGGGTAAAGACAACGGATGGAAAATAAAACAACGCACTCAGTCCCATATACAGTCCCACATTAAAAAGCGTTTTTTTAGGAGAAGGATTGTTGTACAAAGAACAAATGCCGAGTAATATCAACAACAAAAACATCATGGACAACAACGGGGCACTAAAAGCATACCAATCGGGAAATATCGAGGTGATTAGCAGAAAAGCCATGCCGGTCAAATAGGTTGGCTTTGGAAACAAGCGCTGGTTATTGACAAAATTATTCAGCATGGCTGCTAGAATAAAATTGATTGCAAAGGCCAACAAACTAAACACCAAAGGAAACGAGTGCCCGATTGTACTGATTAGTTGATATAATACTCGATACAACATGTCATCGGTGGGCACAGGCGCTACAACGACCGGATGGATGAACGTGGGAAATTTCAATAATAGCGCATACCCAAAAAGCAGCAAGTTGCTTTGAGGCGCATTTGACTTGAAGAGGCTTACCACTGATTGAATGTTTCGTCTAAATTAAAAAATACTTCGCATCATAAAAATTAAAAGTCGATCCGAGCAAACCCAATTCGACCATCGAAGACAAAAGGCATCACCAGTTGGTTCGCAGCAATCTGTTTGCTGAGCCTTGGCATGAATTCATGTCCCCTGTCAAAGCTTTTCAACGTAGGGTGCTTGATAAACTGCCCATTGGGCAACAGTCCATAGTTGCTCACCACACCCCTTTGTCTGTCTTTTTCTAAGAAAAAAAAGTGCATTTGGTTGCCTGCATTGAGCAATGAAAACGACAAAAAGTTGTCGTTGTCGGTATCGGATTGATTTTTGTGAATCAGATTGTTCCATTGCAACTGCAAAGAACTGTCAATGTAAACGGTAAGAATATCCTTGTAATAATATCGTGTGGACTCTTGTCTTCCGTAATCATTCCATGGACGATAGCCAAAATAACCAGGATTATACAAATAATAATTGTTGAGGTTGGAATAGCCTAGGTCGTTATAATAATTGCGATTCCAAACATTGTTATTGACAATCGTTTGGGAATAAAACACTTCCCCCACTAAGACAAAACCGCCATTCTTTTTGAGCAATAGCTGTTGACCCAACAGGTCGTCAAAAGCGGTTTTGAAACTGGCGGTGCCTTCTATTGCATTTCTTAAGGAATCTGGCAACTTGTTAAACACCTGTCTGATGGGAGCAACCCCCTTGGCTCATCATAAGCAAAGGCGCTAAAGACATAACGATTGTGTAGGTTATCAATCTTCATCACTACCTGGTCGATCAGATGGTCCTGGGTTGCCAGCGGGTAGGTTTTCAGGGTATCTTCTCCAAAGCTATGGGCCACCACTTCGAGGTTGCCTGCTGCATCCCTGGCTTGCCTTTTGATGGTTTTGGCGTAAACAAAACTTCCATTGTTGGCGATACTGATGTCGCTGTATTGTTCCTTTCTGTTGTTGTAGGCAACTACTTGCCGGGTACTGTCGAGTGCAGTCAGTTCGGTGTTAAACACTTTGGTTGCCAAGGCCAATTGGTCGTTTTTGATGTTTCTCTTATAAACCAATATTTTTTGTTTGTTCTCACTGTAAGCCACCGAGTAAATTCGATTGCTGGCAAAAAAACCAATGGCAGTGGTATCCAATACAACAGGGTCGGTTACCAGATTGCCTGCTGGATTCAATTTGGCTGCCTGGCAATAAACGATGTTGTTTTTTTGAAACTGATAGACCAACAAGAAATAATTGGAATAGGCGATGCATTCCACCTCCAATACTTTATCTGGAATAAAATCGAGCGGAACGCTTTCCACCCATTGCATATCAATATTGTACTGATCAATAAGGTGTTTGCGGCCAATGTGTTTGTATACCAAAATACGGTCACCCATTTTACCGATGATGTCAAATTGCATGTTTCGAGTGTCTTTTTTGGCTATTTCAGCATACACCACTTGTTGTGCTTGCGCACCCATGGAACAGACGCATACAGCCATCAGCAGCAAAGGCAAAATTCTCATCTTATACACTTTCCTATAAAATTACAATAAAAACACCGCTACCTTTACTGTCGGATTGAAAAGAATTCATTCACTATATCATTGATGGCTATGCAAACAGTACTGATGACAGGCGGAACCGGATTGGTTGGCAAAGCACTCAGTTCCATGCTGATTCAAAAAGGATATCGGGTGGTGGTGCTGACCAGAAACCTCAAGGGCAAAACGAATAGCCCCACCCTCCAATATGCCCAATGGGATGTTGCCGCTCAGTGGATCGATCTCAATGCCCTTCAAACTGCCGATTACATTGTCCACCTGGCCGGTGCCGGTGTCGTTGACAAAAGGTGGACAGCACGATACAAAAAAGAAATTACCGACAGCAGGACCAAGAGCAGTGCATTGTTGGTCAACAGCCTTGCCATGCATCCAAATAAAGTAAAGGCAATCGTGAGTGCTTCTGCAATTGGTTGGTATGGCGCAGATGGACGCCGCGAAAAATCTTTTGTAGAAACGGATCCGGCAGCATCTGGGTTTTTAGGTGAAACTTGCAACGCATGGGAAGCGAGCATCATGCAAGCTGCCAGTTTACCCATGAGGGTATGTACCATTCGTACCGGTATTGTACTGAGTAATGAGGGTGGTGCCTTGGCGGAATTCAAAAAACCCATTCGGTTGGGTGTAGCTGCTATCTTGGGCAGTGGGAAACAGGTCATCAGTTGGATTCACATAGATGATTTGTGCAGAATCTTTGTA
>CAZCCN010000012.1:0-11563 GCA_964497085.1 uncultured Ferruginibacter sp. | reverse complement strand
CAATACCCTGTCGGGTCCATACAATGCTGTGGCCCCTGTACCGGTTGACAACGAAACCCTCACCCTTACCCTGGCCAAAGCGATGCGCGGGCAATTTTTCATTCCTGTGCATGTACCTGCCTGGACCTTGCGGTGGCTGATGGGTCAAAGCAGCATCGAAGTATTGAAAAGCACCAAAGTGAGCAGTGCGAAACTAACCAACACAGGATTTGTGTTTGTTTATCCTTCCATTGAAGCGGCCATCGGGTCACTGATGCGTGTTTCTTCTTCCAAGCAATAGTTTTTGGGCAATGGGCAGTATTGCGGTATTTTTGCCACTCAACATGAGCCAACCCAAACGATATTTGATTACTTCCGCCCTGCCTTATGCCAATGGACCTAAACACATCGGCCACTTGGCGGGCGCATACTTGCCTGCGGATGTGTATGTTCGCTATCTCCGTGCACAGAAAAGAGATGTGGTATACGTTTGTGGGAGCGACGAACATGGCGCCGCCATCACCATTCAGGCCATGAAGGAAAAAACAACGCCCAGAGCGATTGTAGACAAATACCATGCAATGTTGCAAAGCAATATGCAGGATCTGGGTATTTCTTTTGATATTTATCACCGGACCTCTTCCCCCATTCATCACGAAACAGCCCAAGACTTTTTTACCGACCTCAATGAAAAAGGGGCATTGGAAGTAAAAGAATCTGAGCAGTATTACGATGAGGAAGCAAAAACTTTTTTGGCCGATCGATACATCATTGGCACTTGTCCTGTCTGCAGCAATGTCAATGCTTTTGGGGATCAATGTGAAAAATGCGGTACTTCATTAAGTCCCGAGCAACTGATCAACCCGCGCAGCACATTGAGCGGCAATGCCCCATCCAGAAAAAAAACCACTCATTGGTACCTGCCCCTGAACAAACACGAAGACTTTTTGCGTAAATGGATTTTGGATGAACATCCATCCGATTGGAAAGCAAATGTACTCGGACAGTGCAAGAGCTGGCTGGACAATGGCCTGCAACCGAGAGCGGTCACCAGAGATTTAGATTGGGGCGTACCTGTCCCGCTTTCAGATGCTGCCGGAAAAGTGTTGTACGTTTGGTTTGATGCACCCATCGGATACATCAGTGCTACCAAGCAATGGGCCATCGACCAACAAAAAGATTGGAGGCCCTATTGGGAAGACAAAGAAACCAAGCTGGTTCATTTTATTGGAAAAGACAACATTGTTTTTCATTGCATTATTTTTCCCGTTATGCTTCAGTTGCACGGAAATATATTGCCAGAGAATGTTCCCAGCAATGAATTCATGAACCTAGAAGGTGACAAGATGAGCACAAGCAGGGGCTGGAGCATCGAGATGGATGAATACATACAGGATTTTGTGAAAAAAGAAAACGGAGGCGATATGATGGTTGACGCGCTCCGGTATTATCTCGTGGCCATAGCTCCCGAAACAAAAGACAGCGAATTTACCTGGAAAGGCTTTCAAGACGCACTGAACAGTGAGCTGGTGGCCATTTTTGGCAATTTCGTAAACAGGACATTCGTCCTGATGCACAAACTGTGCAATGGCAAAGTACCTCCATTGCATGTGGAAGGACTCGATGAAAAAGACCACTTGATGCTTCAGCAAATTCAATCGGCTAAAACAGCCATTGAATCAAATTTGGAGAGATATGCCTTCCGTGATGCATTGTTCGAAGTGATTGACCTAGCCAGGAAAGGCAACAAGTACATGCAGGAAAAAGAACCTTGGATCATTGCCAAAAATACAGGAGCAGATGGTTTGCCCACAGCAGAAGCGCAACAAAAAATTGACAACAGTTTACATGTGTGTCTCCAACTGACCGCCAACCTAGCTATATTGATCAATCCCTTTCTTCCTTTTACCGCCAAGAAAATGTGTTACATGATGAAAGTGGTAGAGAAAATGCTAGAGTGGGAAAATGCCGGCAAAACAGACCTCTTGCGTATAGGATACAGTTTGCGCGCGCCTGAATTGCTGTTCAGAAAAATTGAAGATGCAGAAGTGGCAGCACAAATTGAAAAATTAAAAAAGAAAAGCATTCAACTCATGGATACTACCCCCGCTACGGCCAGCGTGCCCCAAACCCCTGCGCCAATCAAAAAGGCGATTGAATTTGATGATTTTGCTAAAATTGATTTGCGGTCCGGCACCATTGTCGCTGCCGAAAAAGTGGAAAAAGCCGACAAATTATTGAAACTGGAAGTAGACTTGGGATTCGAGAAAAGAACGATTGTGAGTGGCATCGCTTTGCATTTTGAACCCGCCAGCCTGCTTGGTCAACAAGTAGTGGTGGTCGCCAATCTGGCCCCCCGAAAAATGAGGGGAATCGAAAGCAACGGCATGATCTTAATGGCCGAAAATGCCGATGGAAAATTGTATTTTGTCAGCGCCCAAGAAGCGGCGAGCAATGGATCGACCATTGGGTAAACGATAGCGTCTCCTTAGAATTTTTAAACATCATTCAGGTATTAAAACTACCTTCGAATTAAAATAGTTGTTTAACTAACCATTTTTCAATATGCTGAATCGAAGTATAAAAAAAGTGGCTGTTTTGGGCAGCGGGTTGATGGGCAGCAGAATCGCTGCTCACTTCGCAGGGATTGGTACGGAAGTACTGTTGTTGGATATCGCACCCAAAGACCTTGCCCCAGATGCCAAACCTGCGGAAAAAAATAAAATAGTCAATGAAGCATTGGCTTCGGCGATTCAATCCAATCCTTCTCCAATCTATCACAAGGATGCCATCAAAAAAATCACCACCGGTAATTTCACCGATAATTTATCAGACATTTCAAGCGCCGACTGGATCATTGAGGTTGTGGTTGAAAAATTAGAAATCAAGCAGGAATTGTTTGCGGCGGTGGATAGGTTTCGTCGGCCGGGAACTATTGTCAGCTCAAATACCTCGGGTATTCCAATTCACCTGATGTCCGAAGGCAGATCGGAAGACTTTAAAAGACATTTTTGCGGAACCCATTTTTTCAACCCGCCCAGGTATCTTCGGTTATTGGAAATTATCCCTACAAAGGATACTGACCCTGCTCTTGTTGAATTTCTGTTGCACTATGGCAGTTTGTTTTTGGGTAAGACAACCGTACGATGCAAAGACACACCCGCATTTATTGCCAACAGAATTGGCGTGTTCAGCATGATGCGCATATTCCATGTGATGGAAACATTAAGTCTGACCATTGATGAGATTGACCTGCTGACAGGACCCATCATTGGAAGACCCAAGTCGGCTACGTTTCGAACCGCCGATGTGGTGGGCATCGACACCTTGATAAAAGTGGCCAAAGGCGTGGCCGATAATTGTCCAAACGACGAAGCCATTGAGCAATTCAACATTCCGGCGTGGCTCCACAAATTGGTAGAGAACCAGTGGCTTGGAGACAAAACCGGCAGTGGTTTCTTTAAAAAAACCAAGTCAGCCGAAGGAAAAAAAGAAATTCAAGTGCTCAACCTTCAGTTGATGCAGTATGAATCCAGAAAAAAACAAAAGTTCAGCGCCATCGATGCGGTAAAAAACATCGATGATTTACCTATGCGCATTCGACAATTGCACAATAGCTCGGACAAAGCAGGTGCATTTTATAGAAATTTTCACCACGCCCTTTTTGCCTACGTATCGAATCGCATTCCAGAAATCAGTGATGAATTGTATCTGATAGACGATGCCCTGATGGCTGGTTTTGGCTGGGAAATTGGCGCCTTTGAAACCTGGGATGCGTTGGGTGTACCCCAAACATTAGAAGCCATCAAAGCAGATGGCCATCAAGTGGCGCCCTGGATTGAACAAATGATTGCAAAAGGAATTACTTCGTTTTATAAGACAGAAAACGGGAAGCGCTTCTATTATGACATCGCTACCGAATCGTACAGGATGATTCCAGGCAGTGAAGCCTATTTGGTGATGAAGCGTTTTGAAAACCAAACCATTTGGAAAAACAGTGCCTGCAGAACCTATCATTTGGGCGAAGATGTCATTGGGCTGGAGTGGTACACCAAAATGGGAAGCATTGGCGGAGAAGTGTTGGAAGGCATCCAGCAATCCATTGCATTGGCAGAACAAACGTACAAAGGACTCGTCATTGCCAATGAAGGCAGCCATTTTAGTGCAGGTGCCAATGTAGGTATGATATTCATGTTGGCCATCGAACAAGATTATGATGAAATTGACATGGCCATCAGGTTTTTTCAGCAAACCATGATGAGGGTCCGCTACTCATCCATTCCGGTTGTGCTGGCACCCCATGGCATGGCTTTGGGGGGCGGTTGTGAGATTTGTTTGCATGCAGACAAAGTCATAGCTGCCGCTGAAACGTATACAGGCTTGGTTGAAGTGGGCATTGGGGTCATTCCGGGCGGCGGAGGCACCAAGGAATTTGTATTGCGTGCCGGGGATGAAATACATGCAGGTGAACCTGAAAATATACCCTTGCAAAATCGGTTCTTAACCATTGCAACCGCAAAAGTGGGCCGCTCGGCGCATGAGGCTTACGATCTAGGTATTTACAGAAAGGGCACCGATGCCATCAGCATTCATCAAGGAAGAAGAATCGCGGCCGCCAAGGAAGCCGTGATAGAACTTTATGATGCAGGCTATGTGAAACCCGTTCAAAGAAAAGATATTAAAGTACTGGGGAGGACAGCATTGGGAGCCATGCATGCAGGCATCAATGGGATGTGGAGGGGCCAGTACTCAACAGACCATGATGTACTCGTGGCAAAAAAATTAGCCTATGTGATGTGTGGAGGAGACTTGAGTCAGCCAGCCACCGTTTCAGAACAATACCTGTTGGACCTTGAGCGGGAAGCCTTCTTGAGTCTGACTGGAGAAAAGAAAACACTTGAAAGAATTCAAAGCGTATTGATGTCTGGCAAGCCACTCAGAAATTAAAAGGGCAGATGATGTCCTGCTATTTATTTTAAGTAATTTTAATCATGATCAAATTTCCACCCTACCTCAAAAAAGGTGACACCATCGGCATCACATGCCCTGCGGGATACATGGCAGCCGAGAAAGCAGCAGATTGCATTGCTACGCTTCAGCAATGGGGCTTTGAGGTAATGGTAGGCAAAACATTGGGCAGTCGTTCTAAAAATTATTTCAGCGCCAGTGATGAAGAGCGAATCCATGAACTTCAAGCCATGCTGGATGATCCGAACATACATGCTGTATTGTTTGGCAGAGGAGGGTACGGTATGAGCAGAATCATCGATCGATTGAGTTTCAAGAAATTTGTCAAACATCCGAAATGGCTGATTGGTTTTAGCGACATCACACTGCTTCATACCCATTTGATTGGCCACTACCACATCTCTTCTATTCACGGACCGATGGCGGGTGCATTTGGCCTGGCAACCAAAACAGATGCGACTATCCGCTCTCTGCACGAAACCCTGATTGGAAAAAAACAATCATATACCTGTACACCTCACTCGCTCAACAGAACGGGGATGGCCAAAGGAATACTGGTAGGTGGCAACTTAACGCTCCTCACGCATGCCATCGGCAGCGCTTCAGCCCTTGACACCCGAAACAAAATCTTATTCATTGAAGATATCGGCGAGTACCGCTATCAAATTGACAGGATGTTGCAACAGTTGAAAAGAAGTGGCCAATTAAAGGGATTGGCCGGATTAATCGTTGGGGGATTTACGGACATCAAGGATACCGAACGGCCATTTGGGAAATCCGTTGTGGAGATCATCCAGGAAGCGATACAAGACTATTCTTTCCCTGTCTGTTTTAATTTTCCGGTAAGCCATTCCCAAAAAAACGTTGCCTTAAAAATCGGGGGCACCTACCAATTTAAAGTAAGCAAACGATCCGTAACACTCAAAGAATGCTAACGCAATAAGGATTCGATTGTCTTGGTATACAATGGATAGTCACTCAAATTATTGTGAAAACCGCCTTCAATGGTAATGAATTGATCGCCCGCTTTCAGCATCGGTTGTAGCCGCTTGGCACAGCGATATGGAATCACGCCATCATCGGTTCCATGAAAAACAATGACAGGAGACGCCACATCAGCAAGATATGTTGTAACCGGAAATTGAAAATGTGACATATAATGAGTCGGATACATCCATGCGTAGCAAGCAAACAAATCCGGTATACTGCTATAAGGCGTTTCCAATACCAAGGCTTTGTACCGACCATAGGAAGCTACATAAGAAGCAACGCCTGTACCAAAGGATTTCCCATATATCACCAATTGGTCATTGCCAACATATTGATTGGCCAGTTGCTTCAATTGATACGCCTGCTTGTATAATTTTTGCTCAGTAAGCTCTCCCCTGCTTTTGCCAAAGCCAGGATAATCCGGCATCCAAACCTCATAGCCCATCCGGTTGAAGAGGGATGCATAGTGCGCATAATGCAATACATTTTGCTGATTGCCATGAAAATATAAAATCAAGCCCTTTTTAAGCTGCTTTGCAGGTGGGAGAAATTTAATGAACGAAAGGGTGTCGGTTGCATTGAATGGGATTGTCGCTTCTTCAAAAGGGGTGTCAAAAGTAAAGGGGTAATCAGAAGGCAATGTACTAGGATGCAAAACCAAACGATCTTGCAGGTAATACAAAGCAATTCCAATACCGCAATAAACAATAATAAATCCTTTCAACCATGTAAACCAACGTCGCTTCATAGTAAACCCATTAATATTGTAAGATTCCGCGCAATAAACTGTGGTATTCCGAAAAAGAAGGCAAATTATTGTGCTTACCTCCTTCAATTCTCAACAAAGTGATTTTTCTCGGATTCAAGGCCTGTAGCTTTTCGCTGTTGCTGATGGGAATCAATCGATCTTTCGTGCCATGAATGATGTAGGTGTGGCAGTTGACATGCTTGATCCATTTGTCAATGCGAAGATGGTAACGCAACCAATACTTGGCTGGCAACATGGGCAAAAAACGTTCCATCACCTTTTTAAAATTGAAGTACGGGGCATCTAGAATCAAATACCTCGGCCGGTTGTCACTTGCAATCTTAGCTGCAAAACCACTCCCTAGGCTCCTGCCGTACACAATGATATGGTGTTCCGTATATTGGACAGCCAAGGTATCGTACACAAACTGCATGTCTTTCAGCATCAATGATTCGGTTCTTTTACCTGTGCTTTTTCCGAATCCTCTGTAATCAACCAACACGACATCGTATTGGTATCTAAAAAAATCTTTGGCATATTTCGCCCAACCTTTGATGCTGCGTGTGTTTCCGTGAAAGTAGAGCACCAAACCCAATGGTTGCTTGACCTTGAAGTGAAGACCGTTGATCCGAACGCCCGGTTCAATATCAAAAAACAATTCCTCAAAAGGGGCATCGTACTGATAAGTGAAATCTTGTCGTAATTTTTCTGGCTTAAAAATAAATCGATCTTGAATCAAATACACCAATGCCGCTAGCAAGAGGTAAGCAAGGGCTATATATAAAATAATTTGAAACAAGGGTGGAGAAGTTAATTGGTGTCACTTTTCATCCAGGCATCCATGCCACCGGCTAAGTTGATTAAATGGGTGGGGCCGTATTTTTCTTCTATTCGCTGAATGACCAGCTGGCTTCGGATTCCTTTTTGACAATAGATTACTGTTGTTTTTTCGGAAAGCAGTAGTGAAATGTTTTCGAAAATACGATCCATGGGTATCAAGAGACCGCCAATGTTAAAAGCTTCGTGCTCAAAGGGCTCTCTTACATCTATCAATTGAACGACTGCACCTTGGGACAATTGTTGTCGAAGCGCCTGGACGCTAATGCTTTTCATGATTATTGTGCTTCGTCTTCATTATACCATATTCGATTCAGTTTCAATTTGCTGACCGGTGCTACCACCAAAGGGAATTTCTCAACGGCAACATTGCTTTGTTCCAATCCAAAACTTCGTTCCTCACTGACACTTAGTTCTTTCAGCCAGAAGTACAAGCGCATGATGATGTGTTCAAAAAAAGGAAGCTCATTGTCTTGACTCAGAAATTTCTCCAGTACAATAAATTGGAAATCGCCAACCATATTATTCCGCTGCTGGCTTTCGTAGCGACTCGTGATGTTCACCTCTCTGTTGGCCACCAAATCTTCCACCACTTTTTTAAACATCAGATTTAACCGAGGTTGAATGCGAAAGCCCAACCTAAACTCCACACGAATAATGTCATTGGGGATGATATGCTCAACGGAATATTCGCTGGTATAAGGATCATCGAGTGTATGCACATGTACAAACCAGTAGATATCAGCACGCTTGGGCTTGCCTCGCAAAATACTGTACATGATTTTGTGTTCAATTTCTTTTGGACTGTTGGCGCTGGTCAGGTAAACCAAGTGAGTAGCATACTTGGGAACCGTGCTATCATTGCTGAGCTCTTCCAGTTTGGGTATATAGTCTTCCACCCGAACAAACTCAACATATCTATTCTTGATCTTTCTCGCACGGAACCAAACATACATCACAACAAACAATCCGCCACCAATGATCAGGGTGACAAATCCGCCATGCGGAAATTTATTCAAGTTGGCAATCAAGAAGCAGGCTTCCAGTCCAACATACAGGAACAAGTAAATCCAAATGAGCAGCGGGCGTACTCTCTTGGATATTAAATAATTAGAAAATAAAGTCGTCGTGGCAATCATACACAACGTGATCGCCAACCCATAAGCAGCTTCCATGGCGCCTGACGACCTGAAATAGAGCACAATCGTACAACAGCCGATGAACAACAACGTGTTGATGCCGGGAATATATAATTGGCCTTTCGCTTCAGACGGATAATTGATGCGCATTTTTGGCCACAGGTTCAATCGAATGGCTTCACTGATCAATGTAAAAGAGCCGCTGATCAATGCCTGGCTTGCAATGATAGCCGCTACCGTTGCAATGATGATGCCGGTGAGCAAAAACCAATGTGGCATGATGCCATAAAAAGGATTTTGCATGGGAAGAGCCTGGGGAAATAACAAAAGAAATTTACTGTTCTTCAATAAATCAGCATTCGCAAAGACTTGCCCTTTTTGATTCAACAACCAAGCTCCCTGTCCCAGGTAGTTCAGGATCAAACAACACTTTACAAAAATCCAGGAGATACGTATGTTGCCCCGGCCACAATGCCCCAAATCGCTGTACAACGCTTCTGCACCTGTGGTGCACAAAAACACAGCACCCAAAATCCAGAAGCCCTCAGGGTAAATCGTTAAAAGCTTAACGGCATAATAAGGATTGAAAGCTTTGAGAACAGACCATTCAGCCGAAATATGCGTCAGACCCAACACGGCCAGCATGCAAAACCATATCGACATCACGGGGCCAAACATTTTACCAATGGAATTGGTTCCGAATTGCTGCATGAAAAACAGCAAAATCAAAATACAAAGTACAATAACGATAATGGTATTTTCTTGAATGTTGGCAAGTGCAGGAATATTCTTTAACCCTTCAATGGCAGAAGTAATGGAGATAGGCGGCGTAATCATGCCGTCAGCCAAAAGTGCGGCGCCCCCCAACATGGCAGGAATAACCAACCATTTTTTTTGTCTTCTGACCAACGTGTACAATGAGAAAATACCACCCTCCCCTTTGTTGTCGGCTTGTAATGTCAGCAATACATATTTAATAGTGGTCTGAAGGGTTAATGTCCAAATGATACAAGAAAGGCCGCCTAAGATGAGCAATTCCTCGATGGGTTTACCATTAATAATGGCGCTGAACACATACAAAGGAGAGGTGCCAATGTCTCCATAAATAATTCCTAAAGCAACTAATAATCCGGCAGCTGTGACTTTGTTGATATTGAGGTTTGCCACTGAAGTGATTTTTCAATTTGACCGATCCGAAAAGACTACACAAATGTATAAGTAAAACCGAAATAATACACAGAAAAACAGCGAATTATTATTATCCTCCATGACCTGTAAAAATGAAGCCCCTTTATGGAAAAGGGGCTCCTTACAAACTACAATAACAAACAAAACATGTATACAAATAGTCGCTTAATCAGGCTTCTTGCCTTCCAAAAAGGTATTGATGGTACTGATTTCCGCTTGGTTGTTCTCTGTCGACTTAACAGTATAATTGCTGTAGAAGGTTTCTACATCTGCTATCTGGTTGTGGATATCCATGTTCCGACGAAGATAAGCTGGCACGGTTTCAAACTCATTGTTTGGATCGGATGAGTTGATGTTGAACGACAAGTTGCGTAGCTTGGCAATTCGATCCGCCGCTCTTTTGCGCAGCACTTCTTCTGTTTCATCTTGCAATCCACCCTCCTCTATTTCAGACAACATGGCTGGTTGGGATTCTTCTACCAGCGCTTCCTGCTCATGAGAGACATTTTCCTTCACAATCACTTCAAAAGAAATCACAGGCTCTTCTTCCTGAATGTTTAGTTGGAAAGCAGGTTTCTCTTCATTTATGTTGACAACAGGCGCGGGTGCTGGTCTTTCTTCTTCTTGTCTTTCTTCTACATAAATCTGTACCGGCTTCACTAAAAAGCCACCGGGTTGCGTGGTTTTGTTCATCACAGGACTTTCCACCTTTGCCGGTTCGGGGATACTTCCCTCCTTGGCAACTACTACCACTGGTGCTGGAGCAGGTTGATGGAATTGAAGAGGCACCGGATCGACATCCAGTTTGGTCGCCGGAATTTGATCAGAGGCCGAAGAGATTTCATAAAAAATGGGCTTTTCTTCTGCAACTGGTGCTGCTGCGACAGGCGCCGGAGCAGGTTCAGACAACCTAGGCATCAATGATTCATCCATCTCAAAAACCACCGGTGCTGAAGATTCCTGTTCAACAGAAACAGCAGCGGTTTCTATGGCTGCTGCCGGTGTTTCTTCCTGCACCACAGGCTCTTCTTTTTTGAGCATGGGAACGGAAGCAGGCGCAGGCATCTGTAATTCCATTACTATTTTTTCTTCTCCTTTGCTTTTAATGCTTCTGTATTCTTTGGTGTTGGGGTCTTGTGTATGAAATCCAGTAGCAATCAGGGTAATGCCAATTTGGTCGCCTAACGTATCATCATATCCAAGGCCTAAGATCACATCGGTATCCTCTCCCGCCTGGGCCAACAAATGATTCTGAATAATTTCCACCTCATCCATCGTGAATTCGTGGTCGCCATTGGCAGAATTGATGTTGATGAGAATCCATTTGGCACCGCGAATATCGCTGTCGTCGAGCAATGGTGATGCCAATGCTTTTTCGATGGCTTCTTGTGCCCTGTTTTCACCGTGAGCAGCCGCACTTCCAAGTATTGCTACGCCACCGCCACTCATCACTGTGCATACATCCGCAAAATCGACATTGATTTGGCCCGTTGTATTGATGACATCGGTAATGCATTTGGCAGCGGTAGCCAGTACATTATCTGCTTTATCGAAAGCTTCTTTCATTTTCAGGTTGCCAAATTGATGCCTCAATTTGTCGTTGCTAATGATTAGAAGTGTGTCTACATGTTTTTTTAATTGCTCAATCCCTTCTGCCGCCTGTGCAATTCTTTTCTTCCCTTCATATGCAAAAGGCGTGGTGACAATGCCCACA
>CAZCCN010000011.1:23712-23932 GCA_964497085.1 uncultured Ferruginibacter sp. | reverse complement strand
CCTATCAAAACGGATTCAACGGAAACGGCGTGTACTTGGTGGTGATTGAAGGCGCCATTGAAATTGCCGGAAACCAATTCGCCGCCAGAGATGCGGCAGGCATTTCAGGAACCGATATGTTCCACATACAAGCAACAGAAAATGCTCAATTGCTGGCAATAGAAGTACCAATGGGTCTTAGGTAACATCTGGATTAGATCAACTGGCCAGCGGGCACACT
>CAZCCN010000011.1:23288-23636 GCA_964497085.1 uncultured Ferruginibacter sp. | reverse complement strand
GGTCACATCCGCTTTGTATCCATTGGCATTCATGAATTCCAACATGGCTGAACCAAAACCTCCTACTACTGTTCCGTCTTCTATGGTCACCACTTTTGGATAACGGGTGAACACTTCATGTAACAGCGCTTCATCCAAAGGTTTAACGAATCGCATGTCGTAATGTGCGGGATGAATGCCTTCGGCTTTGAGGTCGCGAATGGCTGATGCCGCAAAATTACCGGGATGTCCGAAACTAAGAATGGCAATACCTTCGCCATCTTTCAATTTACGACCTGTACCTACTGGAATGGCCTTCATCTGAGTTTTCCATTCTGGCATCACACCTTCACCACGGGGGTAACGAAT
>CAZCCN010000011.1:22288-23278 GCA_964497085.1 uncultured Ferruginibacter sp. | reverse complement strand
TCTGCCTCGTTCATGGGGGCACTGACAATCATATTGGGGATGCACCTCATGTAGGCAATATCGTAACATCCATGATGGGTTGGCCCATCCTCTCCTACCAATCCGGCTCTGTCCAAACAGAAAATAACCGGCAATTTTTGAATGGCCACATCATGTACGACCATATCATAGGCCCTTTGCATGAAAGAAGAATAAATATTGCAGAAAACTTTTAGTCCCTGGGTGGCCATTCCTGCACTTAGCGTAACCGCGTGCTGTTCACAAATACCCACATCAAAAGCCCTGTCCGGCATTTTCTCCATCATAAATTTCAAAGAACAACCGCTGGGCATGGCGGGCGTAACCCCCATGACTTTTTTATTCTGTTCGGCCAATTCAATGATGGTGTGTCCAAACACGTCCTGGTACTTGGGTGGTTGCGGCACTTCAAATGTTTTCTTATAAATTTCACCGGTTACTTTGTCGAACAAACCGGGAGCGTGCCATTTGGTTTGATCTTTTTCAGCCAATTCGTATCCTTTTCCTTTAACGGTTTTGATGTGCAGAATTTTTGGACCGGCAATGTCTTTCAAATCGCTTAGCGTATCAATCAGCTTGGTGATGTTGTGTCCATCGATTGGACCAAAGTAGCGCAGCTGCAAGGCTTCGAAAAGATTGCTGCTCTTACTCACCATTCCCTTCAGACTTGCTTCCAATTTGCTTGCCATTTCCCTGCTGAAGTTTTTGCCTACCGGTAATTTGCCCAAGGCTTTCCAAACATTGTCCCGAAGATCGTTGTAGGTATGAGACGTGGTAATATCTGTCAAGTATTCTTTCAAAGCGCCTACATTCGGATCAATGCTCATGCAATTGTCATTTAAAATGATCAATACATTGCTTTTTTCAATCCCTGCGTGGTTCATGGCTTCAAAAGCCAATCCTGCGGTCATGGCACCATCGCCTATCACCGCTATGTGCTGGCGATCGTGTTCGCCTTTGTATTTGGCGGCC
>CAZCCN010000011.1:9919-22278 GCA_964497085.1 uncultured Ferruginibacter sp. | reverse complement strand
TTGTAATGAGAAGCCATGGCCATTCCCAAAGCTGCTGAAATAGAGGTGGAAGAATGGCCCACACCAAAAGTGTCAAACTCGCTCTCGCTTCTTTTGGGAAAACCGCTCAGGCCATTGTATTTTCTGTTGGTGGGAAAATTGTCTCTTCTGCCAGTAAGTATCTTGTGGCCGTATGCTTGGTGGCCGACATCCCATACCAATTGATCGTAGGGTGTGTTGAATACATAATGCAACGCGACAGACAACTCAACGACGCCCAAGCTGGCACCAAAATGTCCTCCATATACACTCACCACATCAATGATGTATTGACGCAATTCGTTGCAAACCTGTTGCATTTGCGCTTTATCCAATTTCTTTAAATCGGCAGGATTATTGATTTGTTGGAGCAGTTCCCCGGGTTGAATGTCCATGAGTTACGTATCTGTTTTGTCTGTAAAAATAGCTTATTTACCCAATCGGCCCATTAATATACAATTAAATGCG
Organism: uncultured Ferruginibacter sp.; assembly: GCA_964497085.1. Classification (GTDB taxonomy): domain Bacteria; phylum Bacteroidota; class Bacteroidia; order Chitinophagales; family Chitinophagaceae; genus Ferruginibacter. The sequence goes on along the minus strand of CAZCCN010000011.1, from coordinate 21,792 downwards.
GAATTGGTTGAAAAGATGCGCAAAAATCTGCGAATGCTTGCAAAAGGTTGCTGACAAGCATCAGCTGCAATCAATGATAAACGATCGCCTGATTGCCTGCACCTTATCAGACCACCACATTGACCATTTTGCCTTTTACGAAAATGATTTTTTTAGGGGGCTTTCCTTCGAGCCATTTCTGAACAATGGCATCCGCCAGCACCATGGCTTCCACTTCTTCCTGGGTCGCATCCAAAGAAATGGTGATCGAAGTTCGATGTTTCCCATTGATGGAAATGGGATATTCTTTAGCGGTTTCAATCAAATACTTTTCTTCCACCAATGGGTAAGCAGCATCCAAGATAGTGGTATTGTTTCCCAGCTGACTCCACAATTCTTCAGCTATATGGGGCGCATAGGGTGTGAGCAATATCAATACTTTTTCAAGTACCTCTTTTTTATAGCATTTTAGTTCCGTTAACTCGTTGACACAAACCATAAAAGCGCTCACGGCAGTGTTGAACGCAAACTGCTCTGTGTCTGCTTCAATTTTCTTGATGGTCCGGTGCAACACTTTGTATTCGGCATCCGTTGGCGGGTGGGTATTCCAGATGGCGCCTTTCTGTTCGTCGTTGAACAAACGCCACAATTTTCTTAAAAAGCGGTGTACCCCTTCGATGCCCTTGGTATCCCAGGGTTTGCTTTGCTCAATGGGACCCAAAAACATTTCATACATCCTGAACGTGTCGGCTCCATATTTCATGACCAAATCATCTGGGTTAACCGTATTGTATTTGGACTTGGACATTTTCTCGGTTTCAGTACCACAGATATACTTATTGTCTTCGAGCACAAACGTAGCCTGCGCATAATCAGGTTTCCATTTTTTAAAGGCATCTATATCCAATTCCACCCCATCCACCAAGTTGACATCCACATGCAAGGCGTCCGTTTGTTCCGAATCTTTTTTTCCAAGAGAAACAAATGTATTGGTTCCCTTGATTCGATAGACAAACCGACTGCTTCCCTGGATCATTCCCTGGTTGACGAGTTTTTTGAACGGTTCGTCAAAGCCAATCATTCCAAGATCAAACAATATTTTCGTCCACATTCTGCTGTAGAGCAAATGACCCACTGCATGTTCAGTGCCGCCGATGTATACATCTACCTGCCCCCAATAATCGCTTGCGGCCCTATTGCAAAACACTTCTTGATTGTGAGGATCCATATAACGCAGGAAATACCAGGATGAACCTGCATACCCGGGCATGGTGGAGGTTTCAAAATACTGCTGACGCCAAGAATCAATGTTTGCCAATGGGCCTTCACCTTCCGGACCTGGACCATATTTTTCGACATGAGGAAGTTCCAAGGGCAAATCTGAATCGGTCAAGGGACTGGCCATCCCATCTTTCCATCGAATGGGAAATGGTTCTCCCCAATAGCGTTGGCGACTGAAGCCGGCATCCCTCATTTTAAAATTCACCTTTCTTTGACCGATGCCCAATGATTCTATTTTATCAATGGCAATGCCAATGGCATCTTGCATCCACAGGCCGTTTAAGAAATCGGATTGTTCCAATTTGGCTTCTTTGGTGGAATTGGCTTCTTTTCCGTTGAAAGCATCTCCAATGATATTGGTGATGGGGATATTGAAATGGGTGGCGAAAGCGAAATCACGTTGATCGCCGCAAGGCACCGCCATGATGGCCCCCGTGCCGTATCCTGCCAATACATATTCTGCAATCCAAACAGGAATCTGCTTACCGGTAAGGGGATGAATGGCATAAGCTCCGGTGAAGCAACCGGTAACCTGTTTCACCTCAGACATTCTTTCACGATCGCTTCGGCTTTTAACATACGAAAGGTACTTTTCAACTTCGAGTGATTGGGTCGAAGTCGTAATCATATGCACCAATTCATGTTCAGGAGCCAACACCAAGAAATCGACGCCAAAAATGGTGTCGGGGCGAGTGGTGTATATTTTTATAGATGTCGAATGACCAGCAACCACGAAGTCCAGCTCTGCCCCCTCACTCTTTCCAATCCAATTGCGTTGCATTTCTTTCATGGAGTCGCTGAATGCAACGGTTTCCAATCCCTCCAACAAACGATCTGCATATTCGGTGATGCGCAGATACCACTGACGCATTTTTTTCTTGATGACAGGATAGCCACCTCTTTCACTCACCCCATTGATGACTTCATCGTTGGCCAATACGGTTCCCAGCTGTTCGCACCAGTTCACTTCGCCAAAGGCCGAAAAAGCCAAACGAAACTCCATGATGATGTCATGCTTTTTTTTGTCGTCAAAGACCTTCCACTCTTCAGGAGAAAACGAGAAAGAAAGTTTTTTATCCACCCCGGCCGAACCGACTGTTTCAAAAATTTGAATCAGGGTACTGATAGGGACGGCTTTTTTCTGAGCACGATCGTACCAGCTGTTGTAGAGTTGAAGAAAAATCCACTGGGTCCAGCGGTAATAAGAAGGGTCACTCGTTCGGACTTCCCTTTCCCAATCGTAACAAAAACCAATTTTATCCAGTTGATTTTTAAAATTGGCAATGTTTTTTTCAGTCGTATGCGCAGGATGCTGGCCTGTTTCAATGGCATATTGTTCGGCAGGCAATCCAAAACTATCAAAGCCCATTGGATGCAAGACATTATACCCTTTAAGGCGCTTGTATCTGCTGTAAATATCACTGGCTATGTAGCCCAAAGGGTGGCCGACATGCAATCCTGCACCGCTGGGATAAGGAAACATATCCAGTACATAATACGGTGGCTTGGCAGACACATTGCTGACAGCATAGGCCTTCGTGTCCTTCCAGCGTTGTTGCCATTTGGATTCTATATCAGTAAAATTATACTCCATTGCAATTGGTTGTTAAACAAAAATGACTAAGATCGATCAGTGTGGGAACTCATTTCAACCAGCATGGATTGATTGACGTCTCCAGATTTTAACAAATAAATACAGCATCACATCGGCAATCTGAATATATTTGGCTGATCATCTTTTGTAGGCCACAAAAGTAAAACAAACCACTTAAAAACATGTATTTTTGTGGCCTTGGGATGATTCATCTTAGTGATTACTTTAAACTTGAGAAATGGCACAACTAGGAAAAGCTTCCAGTAAGAAAAGTAAACCCTCCTATGCGTATGCAATCATTGGCATTGCTTTGGTACTCTTTTTGTTTGGCATTGTTGGGTGGTTTTTTCTGAATCTCAGAAAGACAGGCGACTATTTCAAAGAAAACATTCAGGTACATGCTTATTTGAATCGGGATGCATCCAAAAGGAAAGTTGACAGCTTAGTACATTATATTGCTGCGTTGCCCTATGCCAATCGGGTGGAATATGTAACCAAGGATATTGCGATTCAAAAATGGAATACTGAAAACGATACCACTTGGAAGCAATTTTTGAAAAACAACCCGCTACCCGAGAGCATCGATTTTTATGTAAAGGCGAATTATGTTCAACAGGACAGCCTCAACAACCTGTCAACCAACCTGCAAACGAACTATCCAGGAGTGATTGCGGAGTTTCAATTCCCTACCGAAACGGTTACCAAAATCAGCATATATGTAAAAACAGCTGGCATTATTTTTCTCATCATGGCCATACTGCTGACCATCTTGGTGGTGTTTTCCATCGACAACACCATCAGACTGGCCATGTACAGCAACCGCTTTTTGATCAAAACCATGCAAATGGTTGGTGCCACCAGGGGATTCATTGCCAAACCCATTAACCAACGTGCCGTCTTGAATGGCTTGATTGCATCGGGCATTGCCATTGTTGCCATCTGGTTTGCCATCATCATCATCGAAGGACTCATTCCGAATTTCCGTTTGCTGCACGACAATAAAGGATTGATTCTGCTTTTTCTGTTGATTATTTTAGTAGGGATCACCATTTCATTGGCCAGTACCTACAGGGCTGTTATCAAGTACCTTAAAATGAAATTGGACGACCTCTACTGACAAGAATGCCAAAAAGAACTAATTTGTAACGCAATCAGATTTTACCAATGAAAAAAGAAACCATGGAGAACAATCAATTATTCGGAAAACAAAATTATATCCTGATGCTGGTTGGCTTGCTGCTGCTCGGATTGGGATTCTTTTTGATGTCAGGTGGCAAGAGCGCGGATCCAAAGGTTTTCAATCCTGCTGAAGTGTATAGCACTACCCGCATCACCATTGCGCCCATTCTCATTGTGGCCGGTTTTGTGATTGAAGTATTTGCGATCATGAAAAAAAATGCATCGTAACAACGATTGTCTAGCGAAGCATTGCTTCGCTTTTTTTATAGCTATACCATGAATACAGCCCAATCAATCATCATTGGTGTGGTAGAAGGCCTCACCGAATTTCTGCCCATATCTTCCACCGCCCACATGCGCATCACGGAAAAGCTTCTTGGCATTGCCGATAACGATGCTTTTGCAGGGGTATTCACCATTGCCATTCAGCTGGGTGCCATTTTATCTGTGGTGGCGCTCTATTGGAAAAAGTTTTTCAATTTTAAAAACATTGGTTTCTATGTCAAACTGCTGGTGGCCGTTTTGCCTGCTTTGCTCTTTGGAAAATTTTTCAATGATATGATTGAAGGGATCTTGGAAAAACCTGCGATCATTGCCTGCATCATGATTGGAGGTGGTGTCGTGTTTTTATTCATTGAGAATATTTTTAAAGAACATACAATCGACACCGAAGAAGGAATCAGCGTCACAACGGCTTTCAAAATCGGATTGTACCAATGCCTGGCGGTTTTGTTTCCTGGTCTCAGCAGAAGTGCGGCCACCATTATTGGCGGCATGAGCCTACAACTAACCCGGGCAGCAGCGGCAGAATTTTCTTTCTTTTTGGCGGTGCCCACCATGCTAGCGGCCACTGCCTACAAACTTTACCAGTTCTACCATCACAACGGTCCTTTTCAACCGGAGCAAATCAAGCAGCTCGCCATCGGCAATGTGGTAGCCTTTGTTGTAGCATTGCTCGCTATTAAATTTTTTATCGGTTTCCTACAAAAACATGGGTTTAAAATCTGGGGGGTCTATCGAATATTGGTAGGGGGTGTCATCCTGGCGATGTTGTATGCAGGCATCCTTTGATCTTTTCATTGTTTTCTAGAATAATTGTGGCGGATGTAGTATTTTCAGTATTCAAACCATCATATGCAAACTGCTTCCAAAAAAGTCATCAATGGCTGGGCCATGTACGACTGGGCCAACTCTGTATACAACCTGGTCATCACTTCAACCATCTTCCCCGCGTATTATGAAGCCATTACCAAATCCAAAGATGGCAACAATGAAATTGCATTTTTAGGCAGAAGCTATGTAAATACTGCTTTGTACAATTATGCACTGGGGGTTGCCTTTATTGTCGTGGCCATCATGTCTCCCTTGTTGTCATCCGTAGCAGATTACAAAGGCAACAAGAAAAGCTTTATGAATTTCTTTCTGACGATGGGCAGTATTGGTTGCGCAATGCTTTTCTTTTTTGAAAACAAAAACAACTTGGCCGTGGGGATTGGCTGCATGATTGTGGCTTGTATTGGATTTTGGGGCAGTCTGGTTTTTTACAACTCTTTCTTACCTGAAATTGCAGCTCCCCAAGACCGGGACCGGGTGAGTGCGAAAGGCTTTGCCATGGGGTATATAGGGAGTGTGATTTTACAAATCGTATGCTTCGTTTTTGTATTTGTGCCCGGACTAATTGGTGGCAACGCCGATACGACCATTCAATATCGAATCTGTTTTTTACTGGTGGGAATTTGGTGGTGGGGATTTGGCCAATTTTCATTGAGTCGTTTACCCAAAAGCACACCGGTTGGATATCAAAACCAGAACAACCTACTGATGAACGGATACAAGGAACTGGCTAAAGTATGGAGACAGCTCATTCATTTGTCGGTATTGAAGCGCTTTTTGTTTTCCTTTTTCTTTTACAACATGGGGGTTCAAACCGTGATGCTAGCAGCTACGCTGTATGGAACAAAAGAGTTGGAAATACCCACAACCAATTTGATCGTATCTATTCTCATCATTCAAATCATTGCGATACCCGGCGCCATCGGTACCTCTGCCCTGTCTCAAAAATGGGGAAACTTTAAAACACTTATTGTTTGTGTGGTTGCCTGGATATTGCTTTGCATCGGGGGATACATGCTTCCCACCAAAGGAATCAATGAGTTTTACCTGCTGGCTTCTTTGGTAGGCTTTGTCATGGGCGGCATTCAAACCCTGAGCAGAAGCACCTACAGCAAACTCATGCCCGAAACACACGACAATACCTCATTCTTTAGTTTTTATGACGTCACAGAAAAAATAGCGATTGTGATTGGCATGTTCAGCTTTGGATATATTACTGAACTTACGGGCTCTCAAAGAAATTCAGTACTGGCCTTAATTGTATTCTTTGTGATTGGTCTGGTTGGACTCTTATTGGCCCAACACAGGCAAAACAAAATTCTTCAATAGTTTATGCAATTACACACGATTGATACCGGATATTTCAAATTAGACGGGGGCGCCATGTTTGGCGTTGTTCCCAAAAGCATGTGGAGCAAGCTCAATCCCCCCGACTCAAACAATATGTGCACCTGGGCGCTACGCTGCATGCTGGTCCAAGATGCTGACCGACTGATATTAATTGACAATGGCATCGGAAACAAACAAGATGCTAAATTTTTCGGTCATTATTATCTACACGGAGATGATACCCTGGATGGCTCCTTGAATCAACTGGGCTATCACAGAAATGATATCACCGATGTCATCTTGACCCATCTGCACTTTGACCATTGCGGTGGCAGCATCATCAGAGCCGGTGAAAAATTGATTCCTGCATTTCAGAATGCTGTCTATTGGAGCAATGAAAGACATTGGAAGTGGGCTACCCAGCCCAACGAGCGTGAAAAAGCTTCCTTTCTGAAAGAAAATATTTTACCCATCCAAGAAAGTGGTCAGCTAAAATTCATTGAAAGCAATGAAAACAATCTGCCAAATGACCTTTCCATCCTGCAAGCATTCGGACACACAGATGCCATGATGCTACCCAAATGTCAATACAAAGGAAGAACCGTTGTGTTTATGGCAGACCTGTTGCCTTCTGCGGCCCACATTCCGCTACCCTACGTGATGGCGTATGACATGTTTCCCCTGACCACCTTGCAAGAAAAAAAATCGTTCTTGACCGAAGCGGTTCAACAAGATTATGTATTGTTTTTTGAACACGATCCGCATATTGAATGCTGCACCTTGCAACAAACCGAAAAAGGGATTCGGGTGAAAGATACTTTTAAGTTGAGTGAATTGTAATCCCAACAGGTGTTATAAACGAATCAGCGAGCTCAATGGATAACGCAGGTTTTTGTAGCCCATCATGTCTACCTTGATGCTGCCCACAGCAATCGAACTCTCTACCCTGAGCAATAAGTGATTGGGGTCGTCGCTGAGCCAAGCAGTCATGTTCTCTCCTCCCTCAAAAATAGTTCCTTTGATTAGTAAGGGCTTAAACTTGATGGCCCGAAACTTTCCATAGCGGGTTTTTACCTTTTCTTTGCCCATGTAACGGATGTACAAGTGATAGACTTCGTCATCCAAAAACATATCAAATGGAATTTTGTCGCCGGGTTTATACTTGTCAAAATTGATGTTACGGGCATAATACACAGCACTGACCACATCTTGCATGCAGTCGGTAATCTTGAAAACACCATTGGTGCTTACGGCAGTATTATTCGATTGGTTGAAGGTTACATTGTTGTAAATTTTATATCCTCCTTCATCCACATTGCGGACAAATTTATACGGCAAAAGCGTGGCGGTGTCAATGTAACTTTCGTAACGGTCTCTTACTTTGAAGAAATTATCAAAAAAGGAATATGTTTTACCCACGCCCACCGAATGATAAACGGTTTTGCCATTGAATCGTTCAAGCGTGGTGGAAAAAGTGGCATCACCTGCACCAATGTATACGCCCAGCGTACTATAATACACGGTCATGTTCACCACTTCGCCAGACTGAAATGAGGTATTGGAAATGCCACAAAAGTCGCCGCCGCCCGCCTTGAAATGCAGGGGCAGACAGACAATGATAAGCAGTAACCATCCTTTCAATAAGTGGATCATTCTTTAACGATTTTAATTGCAATAATACAAAAACTGCCTATGATGGCTGGCAACACCAGGTTAATGATCCAGATCGCAAAAGTGGCTGCCTGAATACCCAACAGGTTATGGCTATAGGTACCCAGCAAGATAATCACCGCTGTTGCCCTGATAGGCAGTTCGGTGAATCCGATGGTGGGAACAATGGCCATGAGGGCATAAAAAACAGTTAACAGCCAAAAACAAAGAACAGTTGGAACAAACACCTCCATGACTTGCAACAATACAATATACTGCAAGATAAAAATCATGTATCGCAGGAACGATAAAAATAGAATTCTTAACAATTGTTTACGAGAAAGCGCCTCGCTGGGCCTGAACCTGTTCACATGCTTTTCAATCCAATGAATGCTAAACAATCTGGCCAATAACTGGGTGGCGTTGAAATAAACCAGCAACAAACAAAGGGCCACTACCATGGTAATAACCAGGGCTGGTGTGGTAAATATCCACGACAACGAATCGAATCCATCAAAGTGTACCGGCTGATTGAGCATGTACAACAAGCCCAACCCACCCATGATGACTGTAATGATTAGTTGGCTAATGCTACCCACAATGGTCAGCGAAACAGCTTTGATTTTATTTTCATTGGCCACATACAAAATCCGGCCACCATATTCTCCGACACGATTGGGCAGCAGCATGCTGATGCTGCATCCTGCCAAAATAGCTTTATATGCATGTAGAAAAGAAATTTTTTCAAGCGGGGTCATCAACCATTTCCACTTAAGGGATTCAATACCCCAGTTGCAGAACATGAGTGCAAACGCCAGCCAAAACAAAGGCTGGGTCCAACTGGTCTGGATGTGTGCCCATCTGAGCGACAGGTCCGGTTGACGAGCAATCTGCTGGTAAAGAACATACGTCAAAACAACAAAGACCAGGGGCCCCAGGAAATAGTTGGCTATTAATTTGATACTTTTGTTCAAGAAGGAAATTATAAGTAAAATTAAGTGTCACGTTGCAAAAAGCATCAAAAATCATCCTAGGAATTGACCCCGGTACCTTAGTCATGGGATTTGGACTCATTGAAGTCTCCGGACCTTCGCTTCAATTGGTGGACATGGGCGTGCTCAGGTTACCGGCTAAAGACGATGCCTATCAACGATTGGAAAAAATTCATCGAAAAGTAGCTGACCTCATCGACCAGCACCAGCCGAATAGCTTTGCCATTGAAGCCCCATTTTTTGGCAAAAACGTCCAAAGCATGCTGAAACTCGGAAGAGCCCAGGGAGTCGCCATTGCAGCAGCCATGCAAGCAGGGTTGGATATATATGAATATGCTCCCAAAAAAATAAAACAGTCCATCACTGGTAACGGGAATGCAGACAAGGGGCAGGTGATGAAAATGCTGCAGCAAATCTTGTCATTCAAAGAAATACCCAAATACATGGATGCCTCTGATGCCTTGGCAGTAGCAGTCTGCCATCATTTTCAACAAGGAAAAGTACCTTCTGGTATTGTAAAAAAGGTTGCCAATTGGAAAGAATTTCTTTCCAACCATCCACAGCGAGTAAAGAAGTAGAAAACATTTATGGCAACTGGGCGAGAATGGCTTGTTGAATAGCCAATAGCTCCTCCGAAGAGATCGTTAATTTTGGTCGAGTGAAATTCAAATCATCCGCTTGATTGATGGGAACCAAATGCAAATGTGCATGGGGCACTTCCAATCCGATCACACTCAAACCACATCGCTTGCAATCAAATGCTTTTTCAATGGCTTTGGCGATGGGTTGGGCAAACACCAACATATCAGCGAGGTAATGTTCAGGCAAATCGAAAACCTTGTCTACCTCTATTTTGGGCACCACCAATACATGCCCTTTGACCAATGGGAAAATATCGAGGAAAGCCACAAAGCGATCGTCTTCTTTGATTCGGTAAGCCGGGATTTCTCCGCTGATGATTTTAGTAAACACAGACATTGGTTACACGGAAATTTTTTCGATTTTGAATTTCAATACGCCAGCAGGCACGGACACCTCTGCTGTTTCCCCTACCACCTTGCCCAAGAGTCCTTTGCCGATGGGAGAGGTTACGGATATTTTACCTTCTTTTAAATTGGCTTCTTTTTCAGAAACAATCTGATAGGTTACTTCCTTTTTGGTAGCCAGGTTGGTAACGGTTACTTTGGTCAGAATGCTGACCCGGCTGGAGTCGATGCTGCTCTCATCCAAAATTCTTGCCGTGGCAATCACGCCTTCGAGGTATTTTATTTTCGCCTCCAACAAACCCTGGGCTTCTTTGGCTGCGTCGTATTCGGCATTTTCTTTCAAATCCCCTTTTTCCCTTGCTTCTGCAATAGCTTTGCTGGCAGCGGGCCTGTCAATGGTTTTCAACAGGTGGAGCTCTTCCTGCATTTTTTCAAATGTTTCCTGCGTTACATAATTGGTGCCTGACATATGATTTGATTTACCTGATTAGACAAAAAAATACAACGCCTTAAGGGATTAAAGCGTTGCAGATGTACAAATATACTAAAAACTGATATTGATTTTCTCCTAAACCAATCCAAGTTTCTCTAATAGAACTTTACCCATCAACCAATAAGACTCATGAGAGTATCCTGCAATGTGGGGCGTAATCAATACATTGGACTGACTGGTTAAAAATTCAAAATCACGACGTTCGGTATCAGTTAAAGAATCAATGGATTCATTTTCGAGCACATCCAAAGCCGCTCCGCGAATTCGCTGCGTCTGTAAGGCTTCCACCAAAGAAATTGTGTGTACAACCTTTCCCCTGGCTGCATTGATCAAATAGGGCTGTCGTTTCAATTGATGGAAGAAAGCGGCATTGGCCATGTGGGTGGTTTCGGCGGTCAATGGTACATGAAAACTGATGACGTCTGATTGAGCAATCACTTCGTCCCATGTAGATTCCTGAATATAGGTGTGGCCAAAACCTGATTTGTATTTGTCGTACGCCAACACCTGCACATCAAAAGCAGATAACAATTTGGCAAATGCAGCTCCCGTGTTTCCAAAACCGACAATTCCCACTGTTTTACCACGCAATTCAGTGCCTCGATTGGAGGACCTGAGCCATTGTCCATTTTCCACCTGCTTGGCACTGGTGTGAATGTGGTTCATCAAGCTGAGCAACATCCCCAGCACATGTTCAGCCACTGCTTGCCTATTGCCCTCCGGACTGCTGACACACTGAATATTTTTAGAGGCAGCATAGGCCGTATCAATCAACTCCATGCCACTACCCAGCCTTCCAATCCATTGCAAGGCAGTTGCCCGTTGCAACAATGGCTGATTGATGGGCAAACGTGTTGACACAATCAGGCCAGTGGCCTGTTCAATTTGCTGCATCAATCCGTTGTAGTCAATGGCAGGCTCATACAAAACCTGGTACCCTTTTTCTTGTAGGGTATCCAGCAGGAACGGATGAACAGGTGCGGTAACGATGATCATATTAGGCAACAGCAATCATGCTGATTTCAACATTGACATTTTTAGGAAGACCTTTCACTGCAACCGTTTCTCTGGCAGGGTGATCGGTGGTGAAATAGGAAGCATATATTTCATTTACCTCAGCAAAAAGCGCCATATCGGTCAGGAAAATAGTGCTTTTGACTACTTGATCAAAACCCAACCCTTCAGATTGAAGAATGGCTTGCAAATTTTTCATTACCTGGTGTGTTTCTTCGGCAATACTGCCCTGCAACAATTGATTGCTTTTCGCATCCAATGCA
>CAZCCN010000011.1:0-9909 GCA_964497085.1 uncultured Ferruginibacter sp. | reverse complement strand
ACAAACCACCGGCTTTTACGGCCTGGTTGTAGGGACCAATGGGTGCAGGTGCTTGTTCGGTATTGACTATTTTTTTAGACATGTGCGATATTTTTTAATAAATGCAAAGATATCTTTTCTTAAGAACCTATTTTTGCTAAACTTAATGACAAAAGAAACATTCATGACCATTGGTGTATTGGCTTCCGACGCTTCTTACGCAGAATTGACACAGTTGAATCAAGATATTGATTGGAAGCGTATCAGCCAGTTGCAAGCAGCGACAACCGGTATAGATGGCTTTTTCGACTTGACGGAGGATGCATGGGAACACATATCCGATGCGCCGGCCGGCATACCTATTTTTATCAATTGTGTCTGTCATACCCTGCAGGAAAAACAAACACCTCCACAGGTTGTAAGGATTAATGGTTGGCCCGGATTTATCCATCGACCCGTTTGGGAAATCGCCGGAACGTTGACAGAATCACACCTCAAGGTATTGGCAGGCCTTGGAATCAAAGCCACGCCCACACCAGATGAACCTGGCTTTATCGCTGCTCGAATCCTTTCGATGATCATCAATGAAGCGTATTTTGCAAAAGAAGACCAAGTCAGCTCAGAAAGTGATATTGACATCGCGATGAAACTGGGGACCAATTATCCAAAAGGACCCTTTGAATGGAGCAGGATGATTGGACTGTCTAACATATTGTTTCTGCTGGACAAATTGGCCAAAACCGATCCTCGGTACACGCCCGCCGCACTCCTCAGAAAAGAAGCCAATAACGCATGAGTCTGATTCTACATATTGACACATCGCTGGAACATGCATTTGTGTGCTTAGCCAACAACGGTCAGATTGTCCATACCGTTTCAAATGCTGTCCAAAAAGAACATGCCAGCTTTGTGCATGAAACCATTCAACAGATGGTTGAATCCAACTACTTTTCCTGGAAAGAGCTGTCTGCAATCTCAGTGACAGAAGGACCTGGCTCCTATACGGGGTTGCGGGTTGGCATGTCCAGCGCCAAAGGATTCTGTTACGCACTGAACCTACCACTGATTGTGATCAGTACATTGGATATGTTGGCTGCTGACATGATGGATACCCATCCCAGCAACGAAACCAAAGAAAGATGGTATTGCCCTTTGATTGATGCCCGCCGCATGGAAGTATTTACAGCGCTGTATGATGCTCAATTAAATATGATTGAGCCTGCGCAAGCAAAAATTCTTGATTCACATTCGTATGACACACTTTTGCAACAACGCAATATTGTGTTCGGTGGCAGTGGCGCATCAAAATTTCAAAGCATTTGTCAACATCCAAATGCATTATTTGTACCCACCCCTACCTTGCCCGCTGCCATGTGTCGGTTGGCGATGCAGAAATGGGTCAAAAAAGAATTTGCCACCCTCTCCATCTGTGAGCCATTTTATGTAAAAGAACACCAGACCGTTCCTCCTGCCCGTTCTTGATATTAACATTTTTTTTAACAATACATAATTCGTTAGTTATCAAGATAATTTTATATTTGTAGTGGAAGCTGTAATGTTTCATTTATAAAATTATAGTCATGACAAGCGCTACCAACTCCGAGGGAACAGAAGCCGTATCAACAGAACAGACTTCAAATACCATTCAGATTAATTATTACAATGTCAAAAAAGCGGCCCTTGTGCTCCGTTCATTGAATCATAAACTTCGTCAGCAGATTCTTGCCCTGATCGAAACCGAAAAGAAAATCACCGTCACAGAAATATATGTTCGGATGCGCCTGGAACAATCAGTCGCTTCTCAACATCTAGCCATTCTCAGAAAAGCGGGCATCGTCACCACCCAAAGAGATGGTAAATTCATTTATTATACGCTCAACCATAAAAGAATTGAAGAGGTCAATCAATTTGTAAAGGAACTGGTTGGATAAAGGATATTCAGATTTTTTTGCCTGCTAAAAGCGGTTGTATGCTTACAACCGCTTTTATTTTTACCTTTGTACTGCACTTTATCAATTGATTTATATGTACATCAAACAGTTTTACACCCATTGCCTCAGCGAAGCCGCTTACTACATTGAAAGTGAGGGAGAAGTGGCCATAATAGACCCATTGAGAGATATTGATACCTATATTCAGTTTGCAAAAGAAAGAAATGCGAACATCAAATATATTTTTGAAACCCATTTTCATGCAGACTTTGTAAGTGGCCATATTGATCTCTGTAAAAAAACAGGCGCGCCAATTATCTATGGCCCAGGGGCTGTAACCAATTATGAAGTTCACCATGCAAAAGATGGAGATGTGTTCAAACTAGGTACAATAAGCCTGGAAGTGTTGCATACGCCCGGACACACCCTGGAGAGCAGCTGCTATTTACTGAGGGATACAAACCATCAACCCCATGCACTTTTCACCGGAGACACTTTGTTCGTCGGGGATGTGGGCAGACCCGACCTAAGCAGTGGCAATATGAGCAGTGAGGAGTTGGCTGGCATTATGTTCGATACCATTCAAAATAAAATCCTACCACTGGCAGACAATGTATTGGTATACCCCGCTCATGGACCAGGCAGCAGCTGCGGAAAAAACTTAGGACCCAATACGCACAGCACGATCGGCGAAGAAAAAAAATCTAATTACGCATTGCAGCCTCAGTCAAAAGAAGACTTCGTAGCCTCGGTTACCAAAGGTTTGCAAAAAGCACCGGTGTATTTTGCCATCAATGCCAAAATCAATCAAACAGGATACGATCCATTGGATGCTGTTATCAAAAAAGGCACGACACCCTTGTCAATAGAAGCATTTAAGCAAGCTGCTCAAAAAGATGCGATCATCCTGGACACAAGAAAGGCGACAGTCTTTACGCAAGGATTTATCCCAGGATCCATTTCGATCGGACTGGAAGGCAGGTTTGCGGAATTTGCCGGTAGCATGTTGCCTTTTGACAAATCAATTGTATTGGTAACAGAGGCAGGCAAAGAAGAAGAAACCGTTGTGCGTTTGGCGCGGGTTGGATTTGATAAGATGGAAGGCTATATAGAAGGCGGTTTTGAGGCATGGAAAAATGCAGGTGAAAAAATTGATATGATCGTTGACATAGAAGCCGATGAATTGATCATGGATTTGCCGCATGACCCCAATTTAATGGTGGTTGATGTCAGAAGAGAAACCGAATATGCCGAAGGGCATTTGGAACATGCACTGAACCTTCCCCTGCATGAAATGACAGATGTTGCCCAATTGGCTCAATTTGAAGAAAATCAAAACCTATATATCCATTGCGCAGGCGGTTACCGAAGTGTCATTGCGGCCTCCTTGCTCAAAAAACAAGGCATCAACAACCTTCGAAATGTTCTAGGCGGTTGGGGTAAGATTAAAGAACAGGAAAAAGCCGTGATTGTAAAAGAAGCCAGCGTATTGAACTAAAGACACAATGGCTTATGCATTCGGTGCTGGGCGATTGTCTATCCACCTGCCCGCATATTCCTTTTGATACGTCCACTTCCAACGGCGATGGCTCCACAGATAATTATCTGGTTGCTCTCGAATGCTGGCCTCTAAAAAATCTCTGTACAAAAGGGTAATCTCACCGGGTGCACATGCAGATGCATCTGTTTTAATCACTTTTGTTTCAAAATGATAGTATCCTCTTTTGCGCTTGATGAATTTCACAAATACCACAGCGGTCTGGTTGGCAATCGCTCCTTTGTCCGGACCGGTTACAAAGGGTGCGGGTTGTGTGAAAAAATTCAACCAATAAGCCTGGTGGGGCTTACCCGGATTTTGATCCGCTGCCAATCCTATAGCATATTGTTTATGTAAAAGCTGGTGCATTCTGTTTCTGAACTCATGCACCGCCACCATAATCGTACCTGCTTTCGACCGAAGGTTAAAGAAAATTCGATTGATGGCAGGATTGTTGATTTTCATATACACGCCGATCCAAGGAATGTGAATGTTTTTGGCAATGATCCAATTGGCATATTCCCAGCCAAACTGGTGTCCGCTGTGAAACTGAATATTTTTACCCGTTGCAGCCAGCGCATTCACTTCATCCATATCAATGGTCACTCGTTTCAGAAAGGAACGCTCCGACAGGCTAATCATTTTGATGGACTCCACAAAGGTGTCGGTTAAATTGCTGTAGAACTTTTTAGCGATGGCTGTTTTTTCTGCAACAGACTTTTCAGGAAAGGCAATCGAAAGATTGTGCATGACCACTTTTTTTCTATAGCCTGCCACATAGTACAAGATCAGGTAGACGAAATCACTGATTCTATACAATAGAAAAAAGGGCAACCGAGAGAGCAAGTACAATAAAGCAAAGACGAGGTAATACATGTTGGCAGTGCTAAGTTATGTTACAGACAGCAAGAATCAACTATAAAATGGTATTTTGAAGCAACGCAGACCGATTCGGAAAATCGGTATTGTAGTGAAGTCCTCTGCTCTCTTTTCTAAGTTCGGCACTTTTCACAATTAAAAAAGCAGCCGTAATCATGTTTCTCAATTCGCATAACTGAGGAGACACTTCTGTTTTCTGGTAAAGCGCTTCTGTTTCGGCATGCAGCAAGTCCAGACGGCGATTGGCCCGCTGCAAGCGGTCATTGTTCCGGACAATGCCCACATAATCACTCATGAGAAGCTTCAATTCTTTTACACTTTGTGTAATCAAGATCATTTCGTTGGGAGCCGTGGTCCCGGCTGCATTCCAATCCGGAATCTGTTCGTTCCATGAAATATCATGGATGATTTTCATAGAAGCCAAATAACTTCTGTGTGAAAAAACCATCGCTTCCAGCAATGAGTTACTGGCGAGTCGATTGGCCCCATGCAGGCTGGTACTGGCGCATTCTCCCGAAGCAAAAAGATTTTTGATGGAGGTGTGGCCCCACTCATCTGTCTTAACGCCTCCACAACTATAATGGGCAGCAGGGGCAATGGGAATCATATCCTTTGCCACATCAATACCGATGCTCAAGCATTTGGCGTGAATATTCGGAAAATGATCTTTGAATCTTTGCTGGTCCATGTGGGTGCAATCGAGGTACACATACTCCGTTCCATTGATTTTCATCTCGTTGTCAATGGCCCTGGCCACAATGTCTCGCGGTGCCAGGTCTTTTCTGGCATCATATCTTGCCATGAAGGCTTCTCCCTTTTGATTGCGAAGCACACCCCCGTCACCCCTGACCGCTTCGGTAATTAAAAAAGACTGTCCGCGCACACCTGGCTCGTATAAAGCTGTAGGATGAAACTGAATAAACTCCATGTTTTCAATTCTTCCCTTGGCCCGGTAGACCATGGCTACGCCATCGCCCGTTGCAATGGAAGGATTGGTGGTGGTGCGGTACACTTGTCCGTTTCCGCCGGTAGCCAGCAACGTGATCTTGGCAACAATTTTTTCTATCTGCTTGCTTTCAAGGTTCAAGACATAGACTCCGTAACATTCAATATCCGGAGTAGACTTGGTAACCAGGTAACCCAAATGATGCTGCGTAATCAAATCCAGTACAAAACAATGATTGATGAGTCGGATATTGGGGTATTGCTGGATTGCAGCCAGCAGGGCTCTTTCCATCTCGCTGCCTGTCACGTCTTTGTGGTGAAGAATTCTGCTTTCGCTGTGTCCACCTTCCTTGCCTAATTTGAAATCGCCATCGGGCAAACGATCAAATTGGGCACCCCAATCAATCATTTCTTTGATGCGTTCAACCCCTTCCTGCACCACTATTTCAACAATGTGCGGGTTGCACAAACCGTCACCTGCTAGGAGGGTATCTTCCATGTGTTTGGCGAAACTATCTTGGTTGACATCCATCACACCCGCAATGCCCCCTTGAGCGTACTTGGTATTGGTTTCGTCGCTTTGTGATTTGGTAATCACCGTTACTGTCTTATCAGGGCAGTCTGCCGCCACTTTAAGCGCATAGGTAAGCCCCGCAATACCAGAGCCGATGATTAAAAAATCTGTCTTCATACGCTTATACTAATAATAATCGATTGATGTTACCTCAATGGCGGCTCTACCCAGGCCCCATTGTCTTTTAGCAAATGAATGAGTTCATCCACCGCCACCTCGCTATTGATATTTCGTTTTACGACTTCTTTGCCTTTGTAGAGGGTGATTTTGCCGACACCGCTTCCCACATACCCAAAATCCGCATCGGCCATCTCGCCCGGTCCGTTGACGATACATCCCATAATGGCAATCTTTACACCCTTGAGGTGATGGGTGACAGCCCTGATGCGCGCCGTGGTTTCCTGTAAATCAAACAGGGTTCGGCCGCAACTTGGACAACTGATGTATTCTGTTTTTGAAATGCGGGTTCGGGTGGCTTGCAGGATTCCAAAAGCAATAGAATGCAAGGTAAGTATCGGAGAGTCGACGGATGGATTGTCGGCATGATAGGAAAAACAAACGCCATCCCCCATGCCGTCAATCAACAGCGCACCGGCCTCCACCGCAAAATGAATCAAGGACTCCTCGATGGTTGCATGCGCACTATTACAAAAAATCACAATCGGATTGGATATGGATCGATTCATTAGTTCGATGCACATTCTACGGATTGCTTGAAGCGCATTGGTATGTTGTGTCGACAAACAAATCACCGCCGAAGAATCCTGCAGAAGGGTTGTACACAATTGGTCGAATTGGGAAGATTCAAATGAATCAGCATAACAATTGATTTGAACAAAATGCAATCTTGTGCTATCCTGCATTGGATTGCGTAAATATTCCTCTGCTTGCTTCAGCGGAAAAACATTTTCCAAATGAGAACCTGTCTGCCAAGATGTGTGTGGCAGAATGACTTGCAGCGTTCCGGGGAGCGGAAAAGCAGGTGCGGTGGTACACAGCACATAATCTGCCGCCGCATCAGCAATGTTCCACTTGTCTGTCGCGGCATCATAATGATAGCCGATGGCTTGTAAATCCGTGGTTGTAATGACCGCTTTTTTGCTCAAATCAGCTATAACAACAGGAACCTGCTTACCGCCTATATTTGACACCTGCTCTGTACTTCTTTTTTTGTAAGAAAAAGAATCGTACGGAAGGGTTGTGACCGGAGGAATAGGTATTCCGGACGGATGTTCAGCAGAATTCCCTTGGTACCGATTGACCAAATGACGGCAAACGGGTATTTCAAATTCAGGGTCTTCGGTCAAGGATACACGAATGGTATCGCCGATTCCATCTTCGAGCAAAGTTCCAATGCCAATCGCCGACTTGATCCGACCATCTTCTCCATCACCTGCCTCTGTTACACCCAAATGCAAAGGATAACAAACCCCAAACTCGTTCATCATCTGACTGATCAGCAATCGATAGGCTTGCACCATTACTTGCGGATTGCTGCTCTTCATGCTCAACACGATGTTGTGATAATCTTCGCTGCGGGCTATTCTTAAAAATTCCATCGCACTCTCCACCATGCCATTGGCGGTATCGCCATAGCGGCTCATGATTCGATCGCTCAAGCTGCCGTGATTGGTTCCGATGCGCATAGCCGTTCCGTGCTGCTTGCAAATGCGCACCAACGGAGTAAATCGCTCGCGGATGCGTTCAATTTCTTCGGCATACTCTGCATCGGTGTATTCTAATTGTTCGAATTTTTTCTTGTCAACATAATTGCCTGGATTGACCCTGACTTTTTCAACAATGGTGGCAGCAATTTCTGCTGCATTGGGCGTAAAATGTATGTCAGCCACCAATGGGGTATTGTAACCACGCCTCCGAAGTTCGTCTTTGATGTTTCGGAGATTTTCCGCTTCCTTTTTAGAAGGCGCCGTAATACGCACCAGTTCTGCGCCTGCTTTGATACACCGAATGGCCTGCTCCACCGTCGCCAGGGTATCCATGGTATCGGTGGTGGTCATCGTCTGCACCCGGATCGGATGACCGGCTCCCAAGAGCAAGTCGCCAATTTTTACTTCCAGGGTGGGAAGACGTCTATAAGCAGTTAAAGATTCACAATATGATTGCATAATAAAAACGGTGATGATTCAAATGTATTGGTTGAATGCCGGCTGCTACATGTTACCTTCAAAAAATCCATACCGATTCAAAATGTCTTTGGTTAGCGCCAATCTTTCTTTTTGCATGTCAAAAGAAGGATTGTCTGTTTTCAACAAATTCACAAAAAAGTATACATGCCTGTTTTCTTCAATCCAGCCCGCAATCCAGCCAATCGAATGACCTTTTGGATCGTATCCCCAGCCGGTTTGGTAACTCAATTTATAAGCTGTGTTGTCTTCCTGCAACATCATCGATCTTACAGATTGCTGGACCGATTTCCTGAAAGGCAACTGATCAAAATACAAACGCTTTAAAAGACCCAATTGTTCATCCGGCGAAATCCTAAGTTGGTTGTTCAACCAGAAAGAATCAATCGGACCCTGGATATTTTTATTTCCATAGGCAATGGAATCCAGCCATCGTTGCATGGTTTCCTTTCCAATTTTTTTGGCCACCGCCTGAAAGAAAGGAACACAACTGGTGGCAAAAGCTTCTTTGATGTTCATGTCTCTATTCCAGGACGAATCGGCCCTAACTACACCATCCCAAGGGATAATCATATTTTCATCGGTCACGGCACCCGTTTGCAAAGCAATCAAGGCATGGGGAATCTTAAACGTGGAAGCAGGCAGAAACCTGGCGGTATCCATGGCCATGTTATATACAGTGATTTCCCCACTGCTATTGTTGAGCATCGTAAAACAACCCTCTACGTTCTTGGCTGCATATAAAGGAGCCAAACTATCATCAATCTTGGCTTTGTTGACAGAGCAGCCGCTCATCAACCATACCACGGATGCAATTTTCAGGAAACGGATAGACAGTGTAGGGGGTTTCATCGATTTGATTTGCAATTAAACAGAAATAATTATTTTTTGGTTTGAAGATGCTTGGCTGTGGCATCCAGGGCTTCGTAAAAAGATTGACCGAATTTTCGGATCAACGGCTCTTTAAGAAATTGATAGACGGGCACTTTCAGCTTTTTGCCCAGGGCGCAGGCGGCTTTACAATTGTCTTCTCTTGGTTCGTAATTGGCGTATTCGGTTGTTCCGTTTTTGCTCTTTTTGACAATGATGGGGAACAGATGGCAACTGATGGGCTTTTTCCATTTTACTTTTCCATCCAGATAGGCTTGTTCAATCCCACACTTTACAATTCCCTCGGCATCTTTGATACCATACACGCAAATCTTGCTTTGAATGGTAGGCGTTACCCAACCAAGCTCTGTGTCGTATACATACCGCCCCTGCTTCTCTATTTCACTTAAACTCTCTGTATTCAAATAGGGTGTAACGGCATCAAACACCTCATCCATCTTTTTGAGTTCTTCTTTGTCGAGCGGCGCACCGGCATCTCCATCGACACAACAAGCGCCTTTGCATTTGTGCAAATCACAGACAAACTGCTCGCTCACAACTTGGTCACTCATGAGAACATGATCAATGGCTATCATAAGGCAAAAATACGATGGATTGACCAAAGGTAGAGGTGAAAAATCAACGCAACAGCATTACGAAATGGGGTGAAATGATGGAACAGGCTGCTTCCACTTAAAGGTATTGATCAAATGCTCAATGTCTTTCTGTAAAAACTGTTGCACCGGCTTCAAGGAATCTGCATTGGGCGTGGCATCAAAATACAAGGCGCCGCGCAAAAAATGCCGCGTGGTATCACTAAGGAAAAATTGAACAGCTGTGGCAGCATTGCCCCCGACCTTAAAAAAAACGCCGTGAATATTATTGGGGGTTTGTATCAAGCTGTCCTTGATGGAACTGGCAATCACATTGTTTTTATTGGTCAGGTTGAATGCATCGTTGACCATGAGGTCAAACTGATTGGTGCCAATTGAATCTCTGTACGTTCCATCTGATTGTTTCACCTTGTACAAAGCTTTACCGCCAATGATT
>CAZCCN010000010.1:18549-24051 GCA_964497085.1 uncultured Ferruginibacter sp. | reverse complement strand
CAGAAATCGCTTCGTTGGGAGAATTTGGTTTAATCGATCACCTGACCCAGCACATTGATATCAAAAATGCCTCTAGCTTGCTGGGCGTAGGGGACGATGGCGCCGTGATTGATCATTTTGGCAGACAGACTGTGGTATCGACGGATCTGCTGATAGAAGGCATTCATTTTGATTTGTCGTATACGCCTTTGAAGCACCTTGGATACAAAGCAGTGGTGGTCAACCTCAGCGATATTTATGCCATGAACGCGGTGCCTACCCAAATATTGCTCAGCATTGGTTTCAGCAATCGGTATAGTGTGGAAGCACTCGATGAATTTTATGCGGGCGTATACGCTGCGTGCGAAACGTATCAGGTGGATTTGATTGGCGGGGACACCAGTTCTTCTCAAAAGGGTTTTATCATCAGCGTGACGGCCATTGGTGAAGTGGCGCCCGATCAATTTGTAAAAAGGAGCGGCGCGCAAGTAAATGACCTGATCTGTGTGAGCGGAGAATTGGGAAGTGCGTTTTTGGGATTGACTCTATTGGAAAGAGAGAAAAAAATATTTCAGGAAACGGGTGCCCAGCCTGATTTGGAAGGACAGGCGAATATTGTAGGCAGGTTGCTGAAACCCGAAGCCAGAAAAGACATGGTTGACTATTTCAGCGAGTCGGGCATTGTGCCCACCAGTATGATTGATGTGAGTGATGGCTTAAGCAGCGACCTGTTGCACATCTGCAAACAAAGCCAGGTTGGTTGTGTATTGCACGAAGAAAAAATCCCCTTCAATCCGGAGGCAAAAGAATTTGCCTATAAGCTGCAGCTTGATCCAACTGCCTGTGCGTTGAGCGGCGGAGAAGATTATGAATTGTTGTTTACCATTGCCCAGTCGGATTATGAAAAAATAAAAACCAATCCGGCCATCTCTGTGATTGGTTACATCACACCCGAAAGCGAAGGAAAACATTTGATTACCCGAGCTGGCAACAAACATGCCCTGATTGCACAGGGATGGAACCACGCAAAGTAATTAGTCGTTCGATGGGGCATTGATTGTTTCCAATATACAATCGACCAGGCCCTCTAGGGAAGCGGCTGCCTCCTGTTTTTTTGTTGCGATGCAATGCGCCAGTCGCAAAAAGACTCCGGCTTCTTTGTTGAGCAATCCATTCATGTTTTCGCTCCACGCCATGTACAATGCTTTACCAAAAAAATCGGTCTGCATCAGCAGATGATATTTTTTCCCATTTCCATCCGCAATCACTTGCAAATAAGTGTAGGGGTTTTGTGTATCGAAAGAGGGCGAGTCCGCTGAAGTAGATTGTAGGTCTTTCCATGACAAGGGACGGTATTGATCCAATAGTACTTGCGAAGGTGCCACATGGTATTGTTCAGCTTTATAATAGAATTGAGCCGATGCAGGGTATCCAATCAAGAAGAATATCAGCAGTGTGATGAAATCTTTCATTTGTTTTAAGGTTGAGTGTTTATAGGATCCAAGGTGATGATGAATACATCCAGCTTATTGGAATATTTTCTTTGTAGTCCGAGTATGGATTGATAAAGTGCATGGTAGTAAGAGCCCAGCGAATGGCTGTACAGCAGGTAAATCGTCCATTTGTTGTTGGCAACCGGATGAAAAAATTGATTCGTTGATAGATAATGTAATGAGTATGTAGAGAGCGACGCCGTCTGGCACCAAATGCTGTCGGCTGGATGGATTATCGCTAACTGTTCGAGTATCTCTTTTTCTATTCGACCCCAGCAGGACTCGTTTGTTTCCAGGCTGGCCGAACACTTCATGCGAAGTGAATCATTCCTATAGGTACCTAGGTATACAATCGTACCAACCGGTTTGATGACTTCCTGATAAAACAAAGGGAGCGCTTCCTTTTGGATGTAAAGCAGTTGGGAGACGGGAATGATGTTTTCTTGTTTGATCTGTTGGAGATAAGCCTCTCTGTTTGCAAAAGCATGCGTGCGATGCATATGATACCTGGTATGAACCAGCCATCGACAACTGCTGAGCGCGATGCAACAACAGAGTCCAAGCGATAGTATTTTCATGTGCTCAAAATAAATAAGGCAATACCTGAAACAGGTATTGCCTAGCGTGACTAATATAATGGAAGATTGACGACAAATTCGTTATCACGAATGACGACAGGATATGTACCACCCACCACGGTTTTAACGATTCCACTGGCTGTTTTCACATTGATGGATTGATCATCTACCTGAAAACTGCGCATATCGATTTTTTCAAAGCCGGATGCATGCTGCAAAGCAGCGGGAATATGCAGTTCTATTATATTGCCTAGCTGTTTGCCCCACACAGTGACTTTGTTGTCTGCCATGAATGCCCTTCCGGTACAGCTGGCACAGGTCACGCCAATATCAAATTTTATACAGAGACCA
Source organism: uncultured Ferruginibacter sp. (assembly GCA_964497085.1). GTDB lineage: Bacteria > Bacteroidota > Bacteroidia > Chitinophagales > Chitinophagaceae > Ferruginibacter. The sequence goes on along the minus strand of CAZCCN010000010.1, from coordinate 21,650 downwards.
AATCCTAGTTTACAGGCTGTGCGTGGCTTGTGAAAATTGAAGGCTTCTATGGAAAACGTAATCATCGGGCAGGTGCCGGCAGGACAAGGCAGGTCGGTTTCTGAGCTCGGAAAGGGCTTGGCAATTTGTGCCCAGGTGGATTGTATGCTGCACAGGCAGCAAATGAATAGAATTTTTTTCATGTTGTATTGTTTTGATGGTGTGCCTACTCGTTTGAACGGTTTTCGGCTAATTCCGTCTCAATGGCCATTGATGGAACAAAAATGCATGCTGTAAAGAAAGAATCTGTTTTTTTCAGCTAAACTTAGTTTTGCCTGGACTGACTTTTATTACCTGCTTTGCAAGCGAGGAAAATCACTTCTGTATGGGATGATTTTCTCTCTGACGAGCGAGCCAATGTCCTTGTTGTATCATTTGGCTAAAAATAATTTTACAACATAAAAACAATGGCATGAAAAGAAAACACCCAATTGATTATGCAGACCGGCTTAAAATCGGCAGCAATATTCGCAAATGGCGAAACATCAAAGAAGTCAAGCAAAAAGAGCTTGCGGCATCGCTTCGTTTGTCAGAAGCGGCCATCAGTAATATTGAAAATGACATCACCGATGTTACATTGAGTCAGCTGGAGAGCATTTCTATGACGTTGGACATTCCGGTTGAACAGTTGTTTACGGATCCGCAGGAAACATGCAGACCAGGAGGGTTGTATCCCGCCGCTGAAGCCGTTGAAAAGCATCAAATGGTCATGGACAAGGAAGTGGTGTATGCCATCATCGACAGCATGCAAAAGAAGGATGAGCAGATGCAGCAAGTGTTACAAAATATGTTGCTCACCATGAAAAAGGTATTTGGGAAAGACGCTTTATATGAAAGCTTACCAAAGGCCTGATGAATGGATTAAAGAGGGTGGAGGCTAAATGAATCAGCATCTCCGAGAAAGGGAAACTTCTTTCTTGCTTCTTCCAGTTTCTCTTTTTCAAGTGTGACGGTAAACACATCTTCTGTATGAGCCATGTGGTATAATACTTCACCCAATGGATCAATTACCAAACTGTCCCCGCTGTATTCATGCTGGTTGCCATCCCGGCCCACCCGGTTGAGGCCGATGACATAGCATTGATTCTCAATCGCCCTGGCACAGAGCAAGGTTTTCCAAGCATGGCTTCTTTTGGCCGGCCAATTGGCTACATACATCAATATATCATATTCAGGTTGTGCATGGTCAGCAGGCATTTGCTGTCTTGCCCATACCGGAAAGCGAAGGTCGTAGCATATTTGCAAATTGATTTTCCATCCTTTGACAGAAGCAATTAATCTTTTTTTGCCGGCCGTATAGGTTTTGTCTTCGCCTGCGTATGCGAACAGGTGCTTTTTATCATAGTGACCCCATTGACCATTCGGGAGCATCCAAATCATTCTGTTGAAATATTGTCCAGCCTCTTCAATGATGGTGCTGCCGGTCAGAATAACGCCCTGTTCTTGGCTGATCTTTTTCATCCATTGAAGGGTATCACCTTCCATTGTTTCGGCAAGTGGTTTCGCATTCATGGTAAAACCCGTTGTGAACATTTCCGGCAATACGATGATTTCTGTTTTTTCGGATATCGAACGAATTTTATTTTCCAGCATTGATAAATTGGCCGCTTTGTCTTCCCAAAACAAGTTGGTTTGAATGGTTGAAATGGTCAGTGATGACATCGTGTTGTTTCGTTTGTACGAATGTATCAATTTTATTCAACGGAACCTATGCCTGGACAGCGTGTATACCATAAATAATAATTACTTTTGATGATCAAAATCTTTACAATGAGTCAGAAAGTTTCTTTGCAGCATACAAAAGCCGCCACTAAGTTTATCCACGCAGGTGCGGAGCCCGACCCCACCACAGGAGCAATCATGACACCCATTTACCAAACCTCTACCTATGTACAGGCAGCCCCGGGGCAGCATAAGGGTTATGAATATGCGCGTTCCCAAAATCCTACCCGTGCCGCGCTGGAATCAGCTTTGGCTACGATAGAAAATGGACAATATGGTTTGGCTTTCAGCAGTGGTGTGGCCGCAACAGATGCCGTGATTAAATTGCTGTCTCCCGGCGATGAAGTGATTGCTGCCAGCGATATGTACGGCGGCACGTATCGATTGTTTACCAAAGTATTTGAGAAATTTGGCATTCGTTTTAAATACGTAGATACTACCCAAGCAGAAAACGTAGCCAAGGCGCTTACACCACAAACCAAACTCATTTGGATTGAAACGCCCACTAATCCGCTGATGAACATAACAGACATTGCAGCCGTGGCAGCGATTTCCAAAAAAGCCGGAACCATTTTGTGTGTAGACAATACATTTTCCTCTCCGTACTTGCAAAATCCGCTTGATTTAGGCGCCGACATTGTGATGCACTCTTCCACCAAATACTTAGGTGGCCACAGTGACGTTATACAAGGCGCGTTGGTGATGAACGATGCTTCTTTGAGAGAGCAATTGTATTTCATTCAAAAAAGTTGCGGAGCAGTGCCGGGTCCATTGGATTGTTTTCTGGTGCTTCGCGGTATCAAAACTTTGCATGTGCGTATGAAACAGCATTGTGAAAATGGTACGGTGGTTGCACATTTTTTACGCAATCATCCGAAAGTTGATCAAGTATACTGGTGTGGTTTCAGCGATCACCCTAACCATGACATTGCATCAAAGCAGATGAAAGGATTTGGGGGAATGCTTAGTTTTACACTCAAAGACCCTAGCGTGGAGGCCGCCACCAGAGTATTGTCAGGCACCCATTTGTTTTCATTGGCTGAAAGTCTGGGTGGCGTGGAGTCCTTGATCAATCACCCGGCCAGCATGACCCATGCCAGCATTCCCAGAGAAGAAAGAATCAAAAATGGATTGACCGATGGATTGATTCGATTGAGTGTTGGCATTGAAGACGCTGGCGACTTGGTAGAAGATTTAAAACAAGCAATAGATAAATAGTTTAAAAAGTTTCAAAGGTTGAAGAGGTTTCAAAAGTAGAGAAGGTCAGAAAAATGAACCAGCGCCATTTGCCAAACGAGCTCCAAATATTTTTAAACAAAAAGGTTGATGAGTACCATCAG
>CAZCCN010000010.1:16692-18539 GCA_964497085.1 uncultured Ferruginibacter sp. | reverse complement strand
TATTTGTGTTCCTCATTCGTTCAGCAAACCCCAGGACATAGAAATTGCCGGATTCTTTGCAGCCATTTTTTCCTGGGGTAATCGAGCGACCATCATTCATAAGTCGAAGGAATTGATGCAATTGATGGGAAACGAGCCGCATGCCTTTTGCCTGGATCATACGGAAAAAGACCTGCAAAAATTGTTTTCATTTAAGCATCGCACTTTTGTCACCACCGACTTGTTGTATTTCATTGAATTTTTTAAGCACCATTATCAGCGAAATGCCTCTTTGGAGTCTGCTTTTACAAAGGGACTTTCGCCCCATGATATAACCGTAGAAAAGGGGCTGATTGGTTTTTATGAATATTTTTTTTCTTTGCCGGATGTGCCTTACCGAACCTTGAAACATATCGCGAGTCCGCACAAACATTCGGCTTGCAAAAGAATCAATATGTATTTGCGCTGGATGGTCAGAAGCAATCGAGGTGGAGTGGATTTTGGACTCTGGAAAAAAATTAAGCCCGCGCAACTCGTGATTCCGCTTGATGTTCATGTGATCCGTGTAGCACAGAAGTTTGATTTATTGCGGCGAAAACAACCTGATTGGCAAGCTGCCCTTGAACTGACCGAAACCCTACGGGCATTGGATTCAAAAGATCCTGTTAAATATGATTTTGCGCTGTTTGGTTTGGGTGTTTTGGAAAAATTCTGATTACCTTGAGTGCATTGTGATGAACAACATACTTGATATTGTCTTTTCTTCCTCCTCACCCGAATCATTACGGACAGATGAGCTGTACCAGCGATTGGCGGCGTATATCAACGAGTTGATTACAAATGATTTTGAAAAACTGGTGCATCTCCTATATCGAATCGATGTGAACGAGGCCAAACTTAAAATGCTATTGCAGTCCAGCCCTCATGAAGATGCCGCAAAGCTGATTGCTGATTTAATTATCGAGCGTCAAATGCAAAAAATAAAAAGCAGGAAACAATTCAGCGCGGAAGCAATGGATGAAACAGATGCGGAAGCTTGGTAAGTAGAGGGTTATTTGAACATCAGCTCTTTTACTTTTTCTTTGTCTTCCTTTTCGTTTTTCAAATCGAACATCGTTCCAAAAACGTGGTCCCACAAGGTGCTGCTTACTCCAAATCCCTTGTCGGTATGCTTATAATGGTGCAAGTGATGGTTTCTCCACAGCGCTTTCATCCACTTAAATGGTGGATTCCAGGCATGAATCGCATAATGCATGCTGCCGTATATTAAATAACCCAGCATAAAACCAGGGAAGAAGGCAAATGCATATCTCTGCATGAATAAATAAAAAAGAATAAAAAAACAAGAAGCAATGATGATGCTCGGAACAGCGGGCATGAACAATCTCTGTTTGTCCCTTGGGTATTCGTGGTGATTTCCGTGCAGGATATAATTGATTTTCTTTCCCTTCTCTGTATTGGGGTGATGGTGAAATAAAAATCGGTGTAAAACATATTCGGTGAAGCTCCAGAAAAAAATACCGATGACGTATACGCCAAAAGTGGTCTGGGTGCTTAAGCCGATGGTGCGCATCGCATACACAGGAAACAAGGTAAGAACGGGCAGGTACATACCCCAAATCACCAGCGGATGGGTTTTGGTAAGATATTCCAGGTAGGCATTTCGAAAGAGTTGCGCTTGCCCTTTGTTGTGTATCTTTTCAAAATCCATTGTTGTAATAATTCTTTTGTCAAATATACTAATTCCTTTTTTTTACGTGTTACGAGAATGCTAATTTTGGGGAACAATCAGCTTTATGAAACTTGTTACGTACCTGAAGGATGATCATGATCAGTTGGCCCTCTTGGTCGACGGCATGCTCTATGAT
>CAZCCN010000010.1:9477-16682 GCA_964497085.1 uncultured Ferruginibacter sp. | reverse complement strand
CATCAGCATGGCCATGTTCTTGAACTACTGGGAGGATGTGTTGCCCTTGGCCATGGCGGCCGAAAAGCAGTTGAAAGCAGGTCAGTTTGGTTCATTGGTGGGTGTGCCATATCCTTCAGTGGAATTGCTGGCGCCCGTGCCACATCCCACAAGCTGCAGGGATGGCTATGCCTTCAGACAACATGTGGCGGCAGCAAGAAGAAACCGAAAAGTGGACATGATTCCCGAGTTTGACCAATACCCCATTTTTTATTTTACCAACCACAACAGCATTCAAGGTCCTGGCGATATTCTTTGTATGCCCGATCATTTTGAAAAACTTGATTTTGAATTGGAGGCAGCCATTGTCATCAGTAAATCCGGCAGAAACATCAAGGCCGCTCAGGCAGATGCGTACATTGGAGGATTGATGATCATGAACGACATGAGTGCCAGAAGATTGCAAATGGAAGAAATGTTACTCAACTTGGGTCCTGCCAAAGGAAAGGACTTTGCCACAGTGATTGGCCCCATGCTGGTCACCCTGGATGAATTGTCGAATTATGAAATTCCTTGCAAGCCGGGTCATGAGGGTAAAAGCTGGAACCTTGCTATGAAATGCTGGGTGAATGGCATACAAGTTAGCGAAGGCAACGTAGGCGACATGGACTGGACATTTGCGGAAATCATTGAAAGATGCAGCTATGGCGTTAACCTGTACCCCGGAGATGTGATTGGAAGCGGTACGGTGGGCACGGGCTGTTTTTTAGAATTAAACGGAACCGGTAAACTCACCGACCCTCAATATACCGAACAGTGGCTGCAACCCGGCGATGTGGTAGAAATGGAAATCGATGGTTTGGGTAAACTGAGCAACACCATTATAGCAGACGAATCTGATTTCTCTATTCTGAAGCTTAAAAAATAATTTTTTTAAGCTACGTAGGTTTCTGGAGTTTTATAAATTAATAAAGTAGCATAGACTGATGCAGGCACTAAACTTCTGAAACCCATGAAACCATTTAAACCCGAATGTATACTATGCGCTCTATAAAACTATCTGACCTCAAACCTGCCGACGCTCAAAACTATTTGCAGCATGCCATTGCACCGAGGCCCATCTGTTTTGCTTCAACAATCGACAAAGCGGGCCATGTGAATCTGAGTCCATTTAGTTTTTTCAATTTGTTTTCTTCCAATCCTCCTATTGTTGTTTTTTCTCCTGCACGAAGAGTGCGCGACAACAGCACCAAGCATACGCTACAAAACGTACTGGAAGTACCCGAAGTGGTGATCAACATGGTTGATTATGAAATGGTTCACCAATCTTCTTTGGCAAGCTGTGATTATCCTAAAGATGTCAATGAATTTGTCAAAGCCGGTTTCACCGAACAACCCGCAACGTTGGTCCGCCCGCCCATGGTAAAAGAAAGCAAGATTAAATTGGAGTGCAAAGTAAACCAGGTATTGCCATTGGGTAATGAGGGCGGGGCTGGCAATTTGGTCATTGCAGAAGTATTGATGATGCATATTGACGAATCTGTTTTAAACAAGGAAGGAAAAATAGACCAGCAAAAACTGGATTTGGTTGCCCGCTTGGGAGGCAATTGGTATACCAGAGCCAATGCGTCTAGTCTTTTTGAGGTAGAAAAACCCAACACACAACTCGGCATTGGAATCGACGCCTTGCCATTGGCTGTGCGCCACAGCAAATACCTCACCGGCAATGACTTGGCCCAGCTGGCCAATGTACATGAATGGCCGTCCATCAATGCTGCTTTCCACGATGACAAGTTGAAAAATATCATTCAATATTTTTCCATCAATCCGGAAGAAATGGAAAAAGAGCTTCATACCTACGCCAAACGCTTATTAGACGAAGGAAAGGTTGCCGAAGCCTGGCAGGTTCTACTGGCCGCCGAATAAATTCCCGCTTCAAAACAAATATTACCTGCCCCACATAAGTTACCTTTGTGCCAACCTATATTCTTATATTATTCGATTTATGAGTACACCACATTTGTCCGAACAAGAAATCATCAGAAGGGAAAAAAGAGCCGAACTGGAAAAGTTGGGCATTGATCCGTATCCGGCAGCGTTGTATCCTGTCAATACCACCGCTGAATATATCAAGGCAAATTATACAGGAGACGCCAACAAAGCTGATTTTGAAAATGTATGCATTGCCGGTCGCATCATGAGTGTGCGAGACATGGGCAAGGCAAATTTTGCGGTGATGCAAGACGGAACAGGTAAAATCCAATTTTATATCAAGCAGGATGATATCTGCCCTGGCGATGACAAAACCTTGTTTCAGCATGTATGGAAAAAATTGATTGACATAGGAGACTTTGTAGGCATCAAAGGTTTTGTATTCACCACAAAAACCGGTGAAACATCTATACATGTTAAAGAATTTTCTATTCTGAGTAAGTCGCTTCGCCCGCTTCCGATTGTGAAGGAGAAAGATGGAGAGGCTTTTGATGAAGTGACGGATCCTGAATTCAGGTACAGACAGCGATATGCTGATTTAATTGTCAACCCTGGGGTGAAAGATGTATTTGTAAAGAGGACCAAATTAATGAATGCCATTCGTACATTTTTGAATGAGGCAGGCGCGTTGGAAGTCGATACGCCCGTTCTGCAGAGCATTCCTGGGGGCGCAGCCGCCAGGCCTTTCATTACACACCACAATGCGCTGGATGTACCAATGTATATGCGTATTGCCAACGAACTCTATTTGAAAAGATTGATTGTAGGTGGATTTGAATGGGTATATGAGTTCAGCAGAAATTTCAGAAACGAAGGAATGGACAGAACGCACAATCCTGAATTTACCGTGCTTGAATTCTATGTAGCGTATAAAGATTACGAATGGATGATGCATACCACCGAACAGATGCTTGAAAAGGCAGCGATGGCTGTCAACGGTACAGCCACTTGTATGGTAGGGGATAAAGAAATCAGCTTCAAAGCTCCGTTCAAAAGAGTAACCATGTATGAAGCCATTCAAGAACATACAGGATTTGACATCAGTGCACTGGATGAAGAAGGGATCCGTGGAGTTTGTCTGAAACTTGGCATTCATGCCGATGCAAAATGGGGCAAGGGTAAACTGATTGATGACATTTTTGGTGCCAAGTGTGAGGGTCATTACATTCAGCCTACCTTCATCACAGACTATCCGGTTGAGATGAGCCCGCTCACCAAAAAACACCGTAGCAAAGCCGGATTGGTGGAACGATTTGAATTGATGGTCAACGGAAAAGAAATTGCGAATGCATATAGCGAATTGAACGATCCCATTGAACAACGGGAGCGGTTCGAAGAACAAGCCAAGCTCATGGAGCGCGGCGATGACGAGGCGATGTTTATTGATCACGATTTTTTAAGAGCACTTGAATATGGTATGCCACCTACCAGCGGTATCGGTTTCGGAATTGATCGTCTTTGCATGTTGTTGACCAATCAGCACAGCATACAAGACGTCTTGTTTTTTCCGATGATGCGGCCCGAAAAGGTTGACTAATCTCACTAAAGCTTTGACAACTCATTTACATTTCAAATTCTACGCAGACATGAAATCATTTTTTTCTTTTTGCACCATTTCATTGCTGGTGACATCCTCTTATGCCCAACAGTCTTTGACCAATGACCAGTATTTTAAAAACAACTTCAAAGGAATTGTCAAAAGCATTCCCGCCACCAACTGGATAGATGACAGCCATTTTACATACACCAAGGATGGCCAAACCTATCTGGTGGATGCGATTACCGGACAAGAACGGCTAGCAACCGACGCCGACAAGAAACCATCCGTGGAGATCAGCGCTGTGTCTTTGATTTCAAAAGGGAATGATTTGTATGTTAAAAAAGATGGAGCAGAGATCCAGTTGACCCACGATGAAGCCAAAGAGGTGAACCCAGTCCTGAGCCCGGACAATCATTATGTTGCTTATACCAAAAACAATGATTTGTATTCAACGGACATTCAAACACAACAAACCACTCGCCTGACTACTGATGGCAGCGAGCTGATTTTGAATGGCTATGCAAGTTGGGTATACATGGAAGAAATTCTCGGCCGACGTTCTCAATACCGTTCTTTTTGGTGGAGTCCGGATAGTAAGCATATTGCATTTTTTAGAACGGATGATAGCCAAGTACCGATTTACACCATTACCGATGCCAATGGTCAGCATGGGTATGTAGATAAAATGAGGTATCCCAAAGTGGGAGATCCCAATCCAAGTGTAAAAGTAGGGATGGTGTCACCCAACGGCGGATCGATTGTGTGGGCAGATTTCAATGAGGCGGAAGACCAGTATTTTGGTTTGCCATATTGGAAGCCTGATGGCAAGACATTGCTGGTGCAATGGATGAACCGCAAACAAAATGAACTGAAAATATGGGCAGTTGATCCTGCCACTGGTAAAAAATCGATGTTTTTAACGGAAACTCAATCCACCTGGATTAGCCTCGATGACGAGGGGGGCCGTATCCAGTTTTTGCAAAACGGAAAAGGCTTCATCTACATGGGTGATCAAAGCGGATACGAACACTTGTATTGGTATGGCATGAACGGTCAATTGCTTCACCCCATTACCAAAGGAAAATATGTGGTGACAGAATTGAATTTTATAGATGAAAAAAACAGCCTCATCTATTTCACGGCCCGAAAAGAAAATTCTGCCCGTAAGGATCTATATCGTATTCAATTAAACGGCAAAAAACTACAACGATTAACCTTTGGTGAATTCAATCATACCAACATCAGTTTATCTCCCAATGCTTCTTTTTTCATCAGTACATACAGCAATGCATCGACGCCTACAAAAATGTCTTTGGTAAACAACAAGGGCAAATTAATCAAAGAATTATTTGATTCGAAAGGAGAACAATTTGCAACAACTACTTTGGCCAAAACAGAATTGATTCGTGTACACAGCGATGACAGTTTGTTTAGCCTGCCCATGAAAATCACTTGGCCATTGAACATGGAGAAAGGAAAAAAGTATCCGGTGTTGATTTCCATTTACGGTGGCCCCAATGCCGGTACGGTAATGGACGGCTGGTCCTTGAGTGGAACACAACAGTGGTATGCCAAAGAGGGATTGATTCAAGTGGCCATGGATCATCGCGCCAGCGGTCATTTCGGAAAGGCAGGGGTGAATTATATGTACCACAACCTGGGATACTGGGAAATGAAAGATTATAGCACGATGGTGAAATGGTTGATTGCCAACGGGCAAGCCGATCCGGCCAAAATCTGCATCACCGGCTTTAGTTACGGCGGGTACATGAGTTGTTATGCGCTCACTTATGGTGCAGATGTCTTTACCCATGGAATGGCTGGGGGCAGCGTGATTGACTGGACCTTGTATGATTCCCATTATACAGAGCGCTATATGGGTACACCCACCGATAATCCCGAAGGCTATAAAAAAAGCTCGGTGTTAAACTATGTCAATCAATACAAGGGTATGTTGCAAATTGTACATGGTGTCATCGATGAAAATGTACACATGCAAAACAGCATTCAACTCATCAGCAAGCTTCAGGACGAAAAAAAGAATTTCGAATTCATGGCTTATTCAGGCGGAAGACATGGCTGGGGCGGCAACAAAGGGTTGCATTTCCAAAATTTGAAAACCAATTTTATCTACAAATATTTATTGGAAAAAGAAGTGCCCAAGGGATTGCTAAAGTAGCATTAGATAAACAGGTCGTTGAATAATGTACCGCCTGGCACCACTGCATAGGGAGACAAATCCGTCATGCCCGCTTCTTGTAAAACGATTTCATCAATCAAACAATGTCCGCTGTATTCGCCGGAGGGTTTGTTTACAATACAATACACCGCATCGGCTACAATGGCTGGTGTTCGGCTCATGTTCATTAATGCATCTCCACCCAATAAATTTTTTACAGCGGCTGTAGCGATGGTCGTTTTGGGCCATAAGCAATTGGCGGCAATTTGATACTCCTTATATTCTGCTGCCAACCCCAGGGTAATCATCGTCATGTTGTACTTGCTGATGGTGTAAGCCAAGTGACTCGAAAACCATTTCATATCCATGTTCAGGGGTGGAGACAAGGTAATGATGTGCGCGTTCTCAGATTTCTTTAGATGAGGGAGACAGGTTTTGGAAACCAGAAAAGTGCCTCGAACATTTATGTCGTACATCAAATCAAAGCGTTTGGCCTCGGTTTGTTCTGTGGGTGTTAATGAAATGGCAGATGCGTTGTTGATCAATATATCTATTCCACCAAAAGTATCAATCGCTTGTTGAACAGCTGATTGAATTTGTGATTCATCTCTAATGTCGCAGGCCACGGGAAGGGCTTTTGCGCCCAGCGCTTCAATTTCTGAAGCAGCAGAAAAAATCGTTCCGCCCAATGCTGGATTTTCAGTGACTGATTTGGCTGCAATTACTATGTTGACCCCTTCTTTTGCCAATCGCAGGGCAATGGCTTTTCCAATGCCCCTAGAGGCGCCTGTAATAAATGCGGTTTTATTTTTCAGCGATGACATGTTGGGTGATTTCCATTTCAAATGTAGCGGAATATCACCATATTTTGTTGCCGACCAATTTATTCGTTTCCAATTTATCCAAGGTCATCAGGTATTCAAGCTGAACACTTTGTAAGGAAGCTTCTTCTACATTGTTTTGAGCCAATAAAAGTTCTGCCGATGTAATGAGGCCGGCGTTAAATCGAATCTTTGCCAACTGGTATGCTTCCGCAGCCTGGGCTACCATCAATTGGGTACTCTTGGCTTTTCGGGTCAAACCTTGATAATCCTCTACCAACATGGTCAGGTCTTTTTGAATACTTGCTTCCAAACTTTTCATCGACGCCTTCGTCGCATCCATGGATACTTGAATCAGTTTTTGCTGTTGCTTGGGTCGATAGGTTGAATGAATCGGCAAGGTGAATGTCAAGCCAAATGCACTTACCCATTGCATGGTCTCGATATTCGGCTGGATGCCATTCCTGTATCCTGTAGATGCATTGCCCGAGAGGGAAGGTCGGGTTTGAACCTTTGCATATTTTTTCTCAATTCCCTGCAAGGCTAATTTTTTTTGGAGCAGTAAAGCGTTTGGATTTTTTGTTTCCCAACTGTCAATGGAGGAAACCAGCTGGAGAATATTTGAATCACTGTTGTATCTAAACGATGATTTAACACTGGATCCTGTCAGCCATTCGAGTAAAGTAAATTGTTT
>CAZCCN010000010.1:0-9467 GCA_964497085.1 uncultured Ferruginibacter sp. | reverse complement strand
CGTTTGATAATCGGTCAGCTTATTGATGGCATTACTGGTTCTAACCTGGGTGGATAAAATATCATATTTCAATGCTTCTCCTTTGTTGAACTTGGCAAAAATGATTTTTTCATTTTCTTGTAACGCGTTCACTTGTTGCTGTTGCACCACAACAGCTTGGTGTAGGTATAAAAGCGTAAAATATACCTGGGCCACCTGATACGCGATGGCATTTTTGGTAATATCAATTTGACTGATGGTTATGTTTTTTTCTGCCTGTAGCTTTTCGAGTTGCCACTTTGTTTTTCCAAAATCATAGACAAGCTGGTTGATTCCAACGGCCGCATTATAATTGTTGTAGGGAGCAAATTGTACCAGGTTTGACCCGAATTGGGCCTGTGGCACAGGATTGGAATACCGGTAGGAGAAATCTGTAAAGACCGAAGGTTGGTAGCCATTTTTTGCAATCATGTCTTTAATGGGATACGCTTTCAGCTGGGTTTCCATTTCCTGAATGACGGTGTGATTGACCATCGCCTGTTCGACTAAGTGGCTTAGTTGAGGGTCGACCAAGTTTGTTTGTTGGGCCTGGGCCATGTGTAGACCCAAACCAATCATAAAAATCAATACGCTTCTCATATGTGTATGCTTCATTGGTTCGTTAGTGTGCTTCCTGCATCGCAGTTGCTTTTTCTTTGGCCATCTGTTTCTGTTGAGTATTCTTTTTTATTTTCAAGAAGAAAACCAGCGGAAATACAGCGATGAAAAATATCGAGATCAATCGGAATGTATCCAAATAACTCAACAAGTATGCCTGTCGATCTACTTGCAGGTCAATCAATTTGTAAGCTTTTTCTGTTGCTATTGAAATAACATCACCTGTTCGGGCCATGATGTTTTGAGTGATACCATTCAATCGATTGATGAAATCAGGGCTACCCGAATTGATATTGACCATTAAATCGGAACGGTGTTGGGCATATTGCTGGGCGATGTAATTGTTGGAGATGGCAATGCCAAAGGCGCCTCCCAGTTGCCGACTCATATTGTTGAGGGAAATGCCCGCTGCATAATCTTTGGGTTGCAACCCAGCCACAGAAGCCGTAATCAGCGGAAGCTGCAGCATAGACATGCCAAATGCCCGGAACGCAAGGGGTACAAAGAAATCCCATCTTTCTACTTCACCATTCACTTGACCGCCATACCATCCAAAAGCAATAAAAAACAACAAGCCCATCACTACGAATGGAATAGGAGAGGTGCCCATGCTCATTCTCTTGCCTACGATCGGGAACATGATGATACCGATGATGGTCGGCGGCAGCAACGTTAGTCCTGTCATCAAGGGGGTAAAACCAAGAATGCGTTGTGCCAAGACAGGATAGATGTATACACTGGTAAACAGGCCTACCCCCGAGGTGAATGTAAAGATGGTCGTAATGGCCAGCGTGCGGTTGTTCAAAACCCGTAAATTAACCACTGGATTTTTGATGCGCAATTCATGCCAGATAAACGAAACAATTCCAAAGACTGCACATACGGCTGCGTTTCTGATTGACGCTGAGGAAAACCAATCTTCCGCTTCGCCTCTTTCCAATACATATTGCAAACAGCCCACGCCCATCATAAGCAACAGGATTCCGATATAATCAATTTTAAAACCTTCTTTCTTTTTTCCCTCGCCTTCTTTTTTATCAATAAATGTGATGGTCAGGTAGGTGGCAAGGATTCCAATCGGAATATTGACATAAAAAATATATCCCCAGTGTTCAAAATTGTCCAAGATGAATCCGCCTACCGTGGGGCCGAGCGTGGGTCCCAGAACGATGCCCATGCCAAAAAATCCGGAGGCTACGGCTCTTTTTTCTGGAGGAAAGGCGTCAAACAGAATGGCTTGCGAAGTGGACAATAGGGCACCTCCACCGATTCCCTGCATAAATCGCCAGGCCACCAATTCGGCAAGTCCGGTACTGGCTCCACAGAAATAAGAGGCAACCGTGAATACAATCATTGATACCAGGTAGTAATTCTTTCTGCCAAAATATTCACCCAAAAATCCTGTCATGGGGATGATGATCACATTGGCGATTGCATAAGCGGTAATTACCCAGCTTACGTCTTCAATGGTGACACCAATGCTTCCGGATATTTTTGTGAGGGCAACGTTTACAATGCTGGTATCAATCAGTTCCATGATGGCGGCACTGATGGTAGTCAACACAATAATAACTCTGGCTAAGCCAGTGGGATAGGTATTCACTGATTGGTACTTGTTCAAAAATTAGTCGGCCACACTCACCACTACTTTCACACTCAATCCTGCCCGCAAGATGTTTTTATATTTTTCTGTTTCGTCAATTGAAATTTTGATAGGCACCCGCTGGGTAACTTTCACAAAATTGCCGCTTGCATTATCGGGTGGTAACAATGAAAATTTTGCTCCCGTAGCTTCACTTAAACTTTCAACTTTTCCTTTCAATGACATATGAGGATAAGCATCCAGCGTAATGTCAACCGGACTTCCTTCATGCATTCTGGCAATTTGATTTTCTTTGAAATTGGCTACAATCCAAAATGTGGAATCATTCACCACTGTAAACAGTGGCATGCCGGTTTGTACAAATTGCATAGTCGATATGTTTTTCTTTCCCAAACGACCCGACAACGGGGCAGTAATTTTGGTGTAACTGATTTTCAGCTTTTGTTGGTCAATCATGGCTTTTTTCACATCCAACACAGCAATGGCTTTTTTGACAGTGGTCTCCAGAACTGCAATTTTGGTTTGAGCGCTGCTTAAATCCGTTTGTGCATTTTTCAGCTGTTGTTGAGTGGTATTCAGGTTGAATTTACTGTCTTCGAGTTGCTTGGTGGTAATGGCTTCGGCATTATAGAGCGAATGGTCTCTGTCAAAATCACCCTGGGCCTTGTCCTTTTTGATAGAAGCCAATCGAACGTTGCCTTTGTTCACATTGATGGCCGCCAGTGTACTCGCCAAATTCGCTTTCGCATTGTCTACATCTACTTCTGCCTGGCGGTAATCCGCTTCTAATTGTTGCAATTGCAATTGCATTTCCATGTCATCCAGCTCTACGAGCAAGGCGCCTGCTTTTACTGAATCATAATCTTTCACATACATATTTTTGATGTAACCGCTTACCCGAGCAATCACGGGCACCAACTGTGTTTCAATTTGAGCATTATCAGTAGACTCGTGGGCTTGAGCAAAGCGCCAGGCCCGGATACCAAAAAACAAGCCTGTAATGAGGATGGCTCCTAATACAATGAACCGAATGGGTGATTTTTTACTTTTGCTAATAGCTGTTTGGTTTTCCATAAGTTGTTTTGTCTTGTAAATTATTTTATTGTTTTTTCCCATAGCTTCTCATCGTATCCAACCAGTAATTGATTTCGATTACGAATGACGGGTCGCTTGATGAGGCTGTTGTTGTCCTGCATCAGTTGAATGGCCTTCTTTTCGGTTAAAGGTGTCGATTTTATTTTTTCCGGTAACCCCCTCCAAGTGGTGCCTTTGGTATTGACGAGCTTTTCCCATCCTACTTTCTGGCACCATTCCGTGAGCATGCCAGCAGCTACGGGCTCTTTTTTGAAGTTGTGAAAATCAAATTGAATCTTTTTGCGGGTAAACCAATCCATTCCTTTTTTTACAGAACCGCAATTGGGGATGCCATACATGGTAATCTTAGTCATATCAATAGTCGGGAAGGGTTGGTTTGGTTTTCATGATGGCATCTATTTTTTCCATCACCTCTGGCGTCAGAACAGCGACCGCATCTAATGCGGACAGGTTGTCTAGCAATTGCTGTTTTTTGGTAGCACCTAAGATGGCGGTGCTTACATGTGGATTTTTGATACACCATGCAATGCTGAGGGCCGCAGTGGAAACCCCCAATTTGGCAGCCAACTCTGATAATTTTTTTACTTTTTTCAATTTGTCTTCTGATACCCATCTGTCTTTAAGCCAGTCAAAACCCTGTAGGGCAAATCGGCTGTTTTTGGGAATCCCGTCATTGTATTTTCCACTCAACAGTCCGGAGGCCAAAGGGCTCCAAATGGTCGTACCCATACCCACGGTTCTGAATACATCCAGGTATTCTTTCTCTACCTTGTCTCTTTCGAATAAGTTGTACTGGGGTTGTTCCATAGTAGGTCCAATCAAGCGGTATTGTTGGGCAACCCGATGGGCTTCCATGATTTCCACCCCGCTCCATTCACTGGTACCCCAGTAGAGTACTTTACCCTGCTGGATCAGATGGTTCATCGCCCATACGGTTTCTTCAATAGGTGTTTGTTTGTCGGGGCGGTGACAGAAATATAAATCGAGGTACTCTACCTGCAATCTTTTCAATGCTTCGTCACAGGCTTCCAACAAATGTTTTCTGTTACAGCCGGTTTGATTGGGTTTGTTGTCTTTGCCCCTCCAGCCCCAAAAAGCCTTGGAGGACACCACAAAGGAACTGCGTTCCCATTTTTTCTTTTTTAGAATCCGCCCCATCATTTTTTCACTTTCTCCCAAAGCGTATATCTCTGCATTGTCAAAGAAATTGACCCCTTTGTCATACGCAATGCTCATGAGCTCTTCGGCTACTTTGTCATTGATTTGTTTGCTGAAGCTTACCCAACTGCCAAACGAGAGGGTGCTTACCTGAAGGCCTGAATTGCCCAAGCGACGATATTCCATATGTGTATTTTATGTGTTAACAATCCATCGCTTCTTTTGTTTGAGAAGAGATCGTTTGTACTAATTCGGAAATTTGGATGCCGGCACGCTGATACTGCCAACGGAATGCAGGATGTGCCAGTTTTTGAAATTCTGGCTTGCCTCCATCCCTAAGCCATTAATGGTTTCGGTTTTGGTTCGTATGCGTACAGGCTTGTCGGTGTAAAACTCTGTACCCGGTTTGTTCCGATCCCAATACAGTTCGTTGCAATAAAGGGTGTCTCCTTTATTGGTATTGATCACCACCACACTGTCTTTCAGGTAAATAACGCTTTCTGATTGCTTGTATTTACCATATCGGGCATTTAAAAAGCTTTCCATCACACCGGCTTCATTGTAAAAATCTGCATGCAATGTTTTAGGAAATTCCACATACGGATTCGATGTTTGCACATTCAGCATGAGCGGCGCCTTTAATATAGACTTTGTTTTACCGCCGATGGTGTAATTCAACACCACATTTCTGGCTTCCTCTACACCAATGCTTTTGTTGTTGAGGTGATTGACTTTTGTAGCATCGTTTTCACAACCATACAAAAAAATGCAGCCCATTATACAGACTGCAACAAAAAGTGTATGTTGAAAAAAGGCATTCATTTTTTCAGGACGCATGGATTAATCGTAACTTCTTTTTTGGAACCAGCGGGCATTCATGGATACGCCGATATTCAAGCACAAAATTCTCTTTTAATCCCAAGGATTGATTGCCTCCCCTGGTACCTATTTCACAAGAGGTATTCAGTGTTACATATTCTCCCCGACTTTGAATGGACCTTGGCGTCGTGAGGGGGAAAGAAGCGCCAAATGTCGCAGCATAATTATTTCTGACAAGGTCATTCACGCGTATGTAATCTGGCCCAAAATATAAGCCAGCTCTGTACTTCACATAATTCCAATACACATTACTAGAACTGGTGGATCGAATGGGATAATATTCCGCCCCGGCTCGTATGGTCCAGTTGTTGTGTACTTGATCAGGTTGATTGTAATAGCGATAGTTGGACCACTCGGTTTTTTCAAAATCGGCGCCCACCAGCCATTGTTTGTTTTTAGATTGATAGGTAAAGCCACCTCCCCAAGTAGTAGGCAAAATAACTTTTCCTTTTTGGTCATTGATTTTGTACACACTGTCAATGCTGTTAAACCCTCCATTTCCATCATTGGCATAAGTTTCGTACAGCGTCGATTTGTAGGCAGTCAGGCGTTGTTGAAGGTTTGCATACGCACCCAATCGCAAGGTTCCTCCCTTTGTAATGTGCATGACATATTGAACGCCGGTATTCAGAAAAAAGCCGTTCATGCGGCTTTGAACTGCATAATTTGATTTGTAGTAGTACACACTGTCATTGACAAATGACAATCGGGTGCTGTAATTTTTATTGCCAAAAGTGTATCCAGTGCTCCAGCCGATACTGAATTCATTTTTGTGTGCGCCCTTGCCAATTTTTCTGATACCGGTACTGATATTAAATTGATTGATTCCACCGGTTCCCTCGTACAAAGTATTGGTGCTGTCAATATTATTCAAACGGCTGTTCTGTTCAATTTTGTAGTTGATTCTGGTGAGGGGTCGTAGGCCAAAACTCAATCCCCAGCTGGTACCTTTTTTTTCCATTTTTTGAGATGAAATAGGAAAACCGATTTGCAAATAGGAAATCACCGCGTTGGTCGCCTTGTATTTGTCCGGACTGCTGGTACTTTTTAGGGTTCTGACATCCACCTCGGCGCCTATGTCAAAAATGGTGTTGGAAAAGTTTTTGGTATTCGTCAACCCGCCCAAAGAAGCCGGATTGATCATATTGATGCTAAAGGGCGAACCAATGATTCCATAGTCTGAATAGCCAGCAGAAATACCACCCATGCCTCTATTCGTGATGTGTTGGCCGGGCGTCAAATCTCCGATGCCATACCGGGAATAAGGAGAGTTTTCCTGTGCCATCAGTTGGTTGGCCATGGCCAACGCACAAGATAACAATACAATTCTTCTACAAAGTTGACCGGTTATTGATTTCACTGAGTGCATACAATCCTTTGAATAAAAAATGAGCGTCGGCAAATATCCTGTTTTTAAGTTGACTGGCAAAATACATTGAGTTGCCCCCGGTTAAGACCGCGTTAAAGTTGCCGTATCGCGCGCTGTATCGGTCAATCACGCCATCGATTTCACAGGCCATTCCTGTGATGACACCCGATTGCAGGTTGGTGGGGGTGTCGTACCCAATAAGTGGAATGTTCCATGCAGCTTCCACGAGGGGTAATTTGGCTGTGTATGTGTGCATGGCTTTGAAGCGCATGTCCAAGCCAGGCGAAATAGACCCGCCTAAAAACTGATGATACTGGTTGATAAAATTATAGGTGATACAACTGCCCAATCCGACAATCAGTGTATTGGTTTGAGGAAAAAGTTGAACCGCTGCAGCCAACAAGGCTAGTCGATCTGCTCCGATGGTTTCTTTCTTGCCTACAGCGATGGAAAAATTGAGCTGGCTGTTGGCAGTCAATTGATGTAATGAAGATCGGCTGGCGATCAATGTCTCAATTGTCGTATCGTGTTCGATGACAGAGGCAAGAATCGACTTGTCAGGTTGATACTGTACCAACAGCTTTTCAATGGTGGCATGTTGATCGTCCGGTAACACCATCTCCTCCTTCAAAAGTCCTCCTTCGAATACGGCGGCTTTCAGTCTGGTATTCCCAAAATCAAGACACAATGTGGTCATACAGGGTATTTAGAATCAAAGGTAGTTAATCCTCCGCGCTTGTATCTACAAGTTAAATCCTTCCAGGTTTTTGAAATGTCCGTTCAAATGAATTTTTGTTTTCAGGTTTTCCATTTCCTGCACCAGTGGCATCATTTTTTTAAGGTGTCTTTTTAAAAACTCTTGTCGGTGCAGTTCGTTTTCGTATTGCAACAATTGATATTCTTGCTCAAGTGTCAAGCCTACATGGTGAGCGACATCATAACTTTGCAACGCCTCATCAGGTTTTCCAAAATGCTTGTGAACGGACAGTAACTGGTGCAGCATTCTTGCTTCAGCTACAATATGTTTCATCATTGCCGCACTTCCATTGTTAAAATTGTCCGGATACAGGACGATGGCACCGCCATACAGCTTCTCAGGGATGTCTTTAATCAATTCCAGGATTTTAAACACTTGGGCGCCTTTGGTTTTGATATCCATTTTTCCATCGGGATACTTTTTGGATATTTCGGTGATTTCCACCAATGTGCCACAATCTGCAATGGCGCCATTGATCACGGCAGGAATGCCAAATGGTTTTTTCTGATTGGAACAATATTCAATCAATTGTATGTACCGGGGTTCAAAAATGTGTAGATGCAGCGACTCGCCCGGATACACAACAAGAGACAGCGGAAATATGGGGATGAAATTGGTCATTCTATAGATTACATGTAATTTACATTTTTCTATCGGAAAAGCCCGACAGCCAACAGCAGGCGTTTAAAACATTGTAGCATACCACCATGAAAATTACCGGGGTAACCATTATTCGAAATGCGGTCAAAAACGACTACCCAATTATAGAATCCATTGCTTCCATATTGCCGGTCGTGGATGAAATGATTGTATCGGTTGGCGACAGCGAGGATGAAACCGAGGCTTTGATTCGCAGCATTCCCTCTTCCAAAATCAAAATTGTTTATTCCACTTGGGATCTGCGTTACAGAAAAGGAGGACAAATCCTGGCCGTGGAAACCAATAAGGTATTGGAACAGGTTTCTGCCGATACCGACTGGATTTTTTATATACAAGGCGACGAAGTTATTCATGAACAATACCATGCCAATATTCTCGCCGCTGCCCAAAAGCATCTAAACGATGAGAAAGTAGAAGGACTTTTATTCAACTACCTTCACTTTTATGGCACATATGATTATGTGGGGAACAGTCGAAAATGGTACGATGTAGAAACCCGGATCATTCGAAACAACAAAGGCATACAATCGTATAGAGATGCCCAAGGTTTTCGAAAAGCCAATCATCAAAAAATAAAAGTGGCTCGCATCAATGCATTTGTATATCACTACGGATGGGTCAAAGATCCCGCTCAAATGAAAGCCAAACAAAAGCACGTCGCTGCTTTTTGGAATGAAGACCAGGCGCTTGAAAAAATATTGAAAGAGGATGATTTTTTCGATTATTCAGCATTTGATTCCATTAAAAAATTTACCGGTACCCATCCTGCAGTGATGATGGACAGGATTCAACGTAAAAACTGGGATGTGTCATTGGATGTTCGAAAAAGCAATCTAAAATTAAAGTACCGATTGTTGAATTGGGTCGAACAAGCTACAGGCATAAGACTTTTCACTTTTAGAAATCATGTGGTGGTGAAGTGAGATTGATTTAATTTTAATATACATTCATCTAAACTATGTGGGAAGATTTATTAGATCAACTGAGCAAGGGAGATACCAATGCATTGGCAAGGGCTATTTCATTGGTTGAAAACCAGGTGGCAGGATATGAAAAGTTGTTGTTGAACATGGAGGCATCGGCTGCTTCTTCGATTATCGGCATCACCGGCCCTCCGGGTGCAGGCAAAAGCACCCTGACAGATGCCTTGATTGCTTCTTTCATCAATCAAGGCGAGCGCATTGCGATCCTCTGTGTGGATCCAAGCTCACCATTTACACAAGGCGCTATTTTGGGAGACAGAATACGAATGAATCAATGGTACAATCATCCTGCTGTCTTCATTCGCTCTTTGGCAAGTCGTGGCGCGT
>CAZCCN010000009.1:19837-26791 GCA_964497085.1 uncultured Ferruginibacter sp. | reverse complement strand
CAACCAACCCAGCAACAGCCAGTTGCAGCCGATTGTAGACTACACCAACCCTCAGTTCATTACCATAGGCAATCCCAACCTGAAGCCTGAGTTCACGAATACCTTCAGCATGCGGTACAACAATTTTGATTTCATCAGCGGCAACGTTTTCTTCGGAAATATTTCTGCCTCTTTCACCCAGGATAAAATCGTTAACAGCACAAAACTGTTAAGAGGGGGCGCGCAGGAAACCAGTTACCAGAATGCCAATGGTTATTTTACGGTTCTTGGCTTTTACAATGTCTCCAAACCCATTCAGAACAGAAAATATGTATTCAATTTGGGAGGAAACATTGTCTTCAATAACAATGTTTCATTTTTGATGGACAGCACCAACGTTTCCAACAAAAACATCGGAAAAAACTGGCTGATTGGTCAACGTTTTTCAACAGACATTAAAATTAAAAAATGGCTTGAAACAACTGTCAGCATCAATTATAGCGTAAACACCAACCGCTATTCATTACAACCAGACCAAAATTCCAACACATCCACTTGGACCCTTTCCAACAATGCAAGATTCTTTTTGCCGAAAGACTTTATTATCAGTTATGACATTGATCAAACCATTAACGAAGGATACGCCGACAATGTAATCTCCAATCCATTGATTGTAAACGCCACGCTGGAGAAGCAATTGTTCAAGAAGAAAAATGGGTCTATCAAATTGCAAGGATTGGATCTGTTGAACCAGAATATCGGCATTAACCGTACAGTCAACAGTACCAGTATCACAGATAGCCGGACCAATAAATTGGGCAGATATTTTTTATTAACTTTAGTATACCGGTTGAATAAATTTAAAGGCGACCAACAAGGCATGCCTGGAATGGGCATGCCGGGGGGAGGGATGAATTTTATGAAAGGAGGGCCAGGATTTTAAAAAAATCAATTGAAGCGGGGGGATTTATTGAATTATACATCTAAACAAAAACAATATTATCACCAATCAATTTTAGCATGAAATCAACAACCCTAATACTCAGCATTTCCTTGCTCATATTCGCCAGTTCTTGCAAGAAGAACAACGGTGGCAATGGCGGTAGTTCACCTTCCATCTCAGGGCTAGATTGCAGCAGCGTTTCCTACTCAGCCACTGCAACGGCCAATTCAGCTTATTCGGCTACTGCTACTGTACCCTATGCCGGTGGAAACGGGGTGGTGTACCTTGCCGGTACCTCCATTCAATCAACGGGCGTAACCGGTCTCACAGCCACGCTTCAAGCTGGCACATTATCCAGTGGCAATGGAAATTTATCTTATACCATTTCCGGCACGCCCAATGCCGCAGGCACCGCCATTTTCCCCATTGCTTTTGGCGGACAAAATTGCAGCATCAACCTGACAGTAAATACCAGTGGGGGCGGAGGCACCAAAACGGTGTACGATTCTATTTATGGCGCCTATAGCATCACCTATGATGCCAATTATGTGTATATTAAGACATACGATTTACCGGATCACAAGAGCATCTATTATCCAACGTCCAATCCATTGTACGAATATTTCAGTGGTACCACATTTGGCGGAAACACATTTGTAAAGAATCCAAACAGCATCATCAGCCAGAATGGAACGTTCAAAATTCCATTGAATCCTACAGCGGCTTCCACCCATCAATCGACCCCACTTGGACCAATCGGCATTTCGATCAATGGTGTTCCTTTTTTCAATCAATATGCAGGACCCAATCAACCCTTGACCAATGAAGTGGTAAGTTTTGACCAAGCATGGGGGCATCCGCAACAATCTGGCATGTATCACTACCATGTGGAACCCTTGTATTTGACCACAGTAAAAGCCAGCAAGTCAGCCCTTTTAGGTTTTTTACTTGATGGATTTCCGGTATACGGCCCAGAAGAAAATGGGGTTACATTGACCAGTAGCGATTTGGATGTATACCATGGTCATACACATGCCACCCTTCAATACCCTGGAGGCATTTATCATTACCATTTCACGGCAGATGCGCCCTATTTGAATGGCAATGGTTTTTGGGGCACACCCGGAACCATTACCCAATAACCTGCCGGCTGAATCAACCATCCATAGTGAATAAATAGACTGGATGAAATTAGATACCCTTTTATCAATAGTCATTCTTTTTAGCACATGTCTTTCATGTCATTCTAAAAAGAGTGACTATGCTTTCATACCCAAAATTGCCAAAACTGTGCCGGCGGATTACTATGATGCAGCTGACACAAATTTCACCATTCACCTGGACACCTTATTTTACAAGAAAAAATTGTTCACAGGTTTTCGATTTACATTGAATGATCAGGGAGATACGACAGAACTGGGATCTTATTTCAATGGAGTAGAAGAAGGATTGCAGCAGAAATGGTATGCAAAAGGCAAACGACAGGAAACGCGCTTTTACATCAACGGAAAAAAAGAAAGAAACCAAAGAGGGTGGTGGCCCAATGGACAAATTAAATTTGATTTCAACACCTACAATGATGAATATGAGGGTGCATTCAGAGAATGGATTGAAAATGGTCTATTGATTAAGCAATTCCACTATGAACATGGTTACGAAAAGGGGAGCCAGCGGCTTTGGTGGACCGATGGTACGGTTAGAGCCAACTATGTGATCAAAGACGGAAAAAAGTACGGATTATTGGGATTAAAAATATGCACCAACCCTTATGACTCAGTTACAAAGAAATAAAATACTCATCTCACTCTGCATGTTGGTGGCATGTAAACAGACACCTCACATTTCCTCCATGCCATTTATCAACAAACCCGATTTTACACCGGAATGGATTGCGGTGGAAGATTCTACCTATGCCCGTATTCACACCATTCCGCCTTTTTCATTTATAGATCAGAACGGGGAAACAGTGACAGAAAAGACTGTAGCAGGCAAAATATATGTGGCAGACTTCTTTTTCACCCGTTGTGTCAGCATTTGCCCTAAAATGACGGCTAACCTGCTCAAGGTTCAAGAACATTTCACCAACGACCCGGATGTCATGATTTTGTCCCATTCGGTCACCCCAGATATGGACAGTGTGCCAGTGCTTCATAAGTACGCCCAAGACAGGGGGGTGGTGAACAACGGAAAATGGCGGATGCTTACGGGAAAGCAGGAAGATATTTACCAGCTGGCCAAAAAGGAATATTATGCCGGAGACACCATTGGCTATTATCAAACCGGCAATGAGTTCTTGCACACGGAAAACTTCATATTGGTAGACCGAAAGCGACGCATCAGAGGCGTATATAATGGAACTTTAGAAATTGAAATAGAACGCCTTATACAGGATATCGAAACTTTAAAATCAGAATAATAAAGGAAGGAAGAGGATGGTTAGCTATCGGGCAACGGCCATTTTCACCTTTTGATTCTTGATTTTCTCATGTTTAATGGCTTCGATGAGCAGGCCCATTTTAGACTTTCTGACCGCCACAAAGGAAGAGAAATCCTTGACTTCAATCAGCCCAATTTCATCCTTTTTAAGCTTGCCTTTATTGCTCAAAAAGCCGACAATGTCAATCTTGTTGATCTTGTTCTTTTTTCCTGCAGCAATGAACAGGGTGCTCCATTTGGGCTTATCTGGCAAGGAATAGTCCTGAGGGAGGATACACGCTTCCGCAGAAGCCTGTATGTACGGAGGAATTTCTTCGGACGGCCCCACTAAAAGATAAACACTGCCCGTGGCATCCATTCTGGCGGTTCTTCCATTTCGGTGAACAAAGGCATCTTCGGTTGCTGGCAAATGATAATGCACCACCGATCGAACGTTGGCTATATCCAAACCACGGCTGGCCAAATCGGTTGTCACTAAAATATTGGACGTGCTGTTCCTGAATTTACACAAGGCAACTTCCCGGTCGTGCTGTTCCATGCCTCCATGGTAAAAAACATTGACTATGCCTTGCTCAGAAAGGAATTGACTGGTTCGTTCCACAGCGTCCCGATGATTGCAGAACACGATGGTAGACGTATCTTTCAAATAACAGATGAGCTGCAAAAGTGTCTCCAATTTGTCTTTACCCGTCGAAGCAATGACTTTGATCGACAGGACGGTAGCGTCTTTGGGCTGTTTGCTTAAATAATTCAACAAATGAGCATTGTCCATCTGCACGAAAGCAGGGATTTCGGTGGCTTCCGTTGCAGAGGTCAGCAGCCGCTTCTGAATCGATGGTAAAGAGGATAGAATAAATTGCATCTCTTCAAGAAATCCCAATTCCATCATTTTATCAAACTCATCCAACACCAAAAACCGGATGGCAGCTGTATCGATATTCTTCCTTCTGATGTGATCCGCCAACCGACCAGCTGTACCAATCAATATGGCAGGTGGTTGTACCAGGTTGTTTTCTTCAATTTCACGCTTGTGTCCACCATAACAGCAAGTAACCTTATACCCAGGCTGAATTTGCTTCAAAACCGCCTCAATTTGAAGCGCGAGCTCACGAGATGGCACCACAATCAATGCCTGGGCGGTGGAAATGTCATCCTGCAAGGATTGCAACAAAGGAATTAAAAAAGCCAGTGTTTTACCAGATCCGGTATCTGACAGCAATTTGATTTGATCATTTGAATCCATCGCTTCAATAGCAGCCAATTGCATTGGATTCAATTCTTTGATGTGCAGCCTACTCAAAATCCATTCGGTAGAAACTGACTTCTTTGAATTACTCATAGCACAAAGCTACCTTATTTAGAACCAACTCATTTCATAACATATTGATAAACAGAAATGAAAACATACTTCTTGCCTATAATTAATATTATGTTAAGTAGATAATTGAATGAAAACCGATTCATAGGTTTAATTGATCCGATCCGTCACCTCTTGCCCTTTATGGTCACAAAAAAATGGCCACCCTTTTGGGATGGCCATACTGGAAAAATTAAACTAATACTATTCTTGATCTGGTGCTGGCGAATCTTCTGAAGCTGGTTCAGTTGAGTCAGCCGAATCGCTACCAGGCATTTCTTCTTCCTCGTCCATTTCATCGAGCTGTGTAATGGCGGCGATTTGATCACCTTCGTCGACACGGATGAGTTTAACACCCTGCGTGGCCCTGCCTTGTTCGCTGATGTCTTTGACAGCCATGCGGATGGTAATACCGCTCACACAGGTAATCATCAGATCTTGGTTTTCCTTTACATCCAATAAACCTACCAATTTGCCGGTTTTATCAGTCACATTGATGGTTTTTACACCCTTCCCACCGCGGTTGGTGATTCTATAGTTGGCTTCACCAGTTTCCGGATCGTCCAAGAATGTTCGTTTACCATACCCGTTTTCACTAACCACCAGCACCGTTTTGGTCTTATCTTCTTTGCTCACACAAATCATTCCTACCGCCTCGTCGTTGTTTTCATCCACTTCGATGCCATATACACCGATACCACCTCGACCGGTACTTCTAACCGTATTCTCATGGAAGCGAATGGCCCGACCACTCTTAACAGCCATCATGATTTCGCAATTTCCATCTGTTAAACGGGCAGCCAACAACTGGTCTCCTTCCAGGATGTTGATGGCATTGATTCCGGTTTGTCTTGGTCTGCTGAAATCTTCCAAATCGGTTTTCTTGATGATTCCCTTTTTGGTACAAAGCACAATGTAATGTTGCTTCACATATTCTTCGTCGTCGAGGTTTTTGATGTCAATGATGGCCCTCACCTTATCATCGGGCGGAATTTGCACCAGGTTCTGGATCGCTCTTCCTTTGCTGGTTTTGTCTCCCTCTGGTATTTGATAGACTTTCAGCCAAAAACAACGGCCCTTCTCGGTAAAGAACAATAATGTATGGTGCGTTGAGGCAACAAACAAATGTTCAATGTAATCTTCTTGACGGGTGCTGCTTCCTTTGGCACCTCTTCCGCCTCTTCTTTGTTGACGATATTCAGTAGCTGAAGTACGTTTGATGTATCCTAAATGAGAAATGGTTACCACCACGTCTTCTTCTTCAATCAGATCCAACATGTTGATCTCGTCATCCGCATACACAATTTCTGATTTACGGGCATCTCCAAATTTGGCTTTCACCTCATTTAGTTCGTTTTTAATGATCTCAAAACGTAGGCTTTCGTTGGCAAGAATATCTTTCAGACGCTGAATCAGGCGCATGATTTCTGCATGCTCTTCTCTGATCTTGTCAATTTCCATTCCGGTCAATCTTTGCAAACGAAGTTCCAAAACGGCTTTAGCTTGTATTTCGGACATGCCGAATGTTCCCATCAAGCCTTCTTGTGCAATGGCAGGTGTAGCACTTTCTCGGATGAGTTTGATGACCGCATCTAAATTATCCAAGGCAATGATATATCCTTCTAATATATGTGCGCGCTCTTCTGCTTTGCGCAATTCATATTTGGTTCTTCTCACCACCACTTCATGCCTGAACTCAATGAACTCTGAAATCAGTTCTTTGATATTGAGTACTTTGGGTCTACCCTTCACCAAGGCAACATTGTTGATGCCATAAGATGTCTGCAGTTCTGAGAATTTATAAAGCTGATTGATAACCACCTGGGCAACCGCATCCTTTTTCAATTCCACCACAATACGCGTCCCCTCTTTGTTGTTGCTTTCATTGTTGACATCGCTGATGCCTTCAATGACTTTATCATTGATGAGCTCTCCAATCTTTTGGGTGAGCGTGTCTCTGTTGACCTGATAAGGGATCTCGGTGATAACGATTTTTTCTCTTCCTCGTGCATCTGTCTCTACGGTGGTTTTCCCCCTGAGCACAACCCTGCCTCTTCCAGTAAACAATGCCGACTTCACCCCTTCGTATCCATAGATGATACCGCCGGTTGGGAAATCGGGGGCTTTCACATGTTTGATGAGTTCATCAAGTGTAATGTCATTGTTATCGATATAGGCAATGCAGCCATCCACTACTTCATTCAGGTTGTGGGGCATCATATTGGTCGCCATACCGACA
>CAZCCN010000009.1:14460-19827 GCA_964497085.1 uncultured Ferruginibacter sp. | reverse complement strand
CATCCCTACTGCAATTCCACTACTACCGTTCAACAGCAACTGAGGAAGGCGCGTAGGCAATACCGTTGGTTCTTTTAATGAATCATCAAAATTGAGTTGGTAGTCTACGGTTTCTTTATCGATGTCTTCCATCATCGCTTCGGCGAAACGTTCCATCCTCACCTCAGTATAACGCATCGCTGCCGGTGGATCACCATCCTGGCTACCGAAGTTTCCCTGTCCATCAATCATCTTGTAGCGCATCGCCCAATCCTGAGCCATCCGAACCATGGTGTCATAAATGGAGGCATCGCCATGGGGATGGTATTTTCCCATCACCTCCCCTACAATACGGGCAGATTTTTTATAGGCCTTGTTGCTATTGTTACCCAATTCGTTCATGCCAAACAAAACACGACGATGAACGGGTTTTAAACCATCTCGCACATCAGGAAGGGCCCTTCCGACAATCACACTCATCGAATAATCGATGTAGGATGTCTTCATTTGTTCCTCGATGTTGACAGGGATAATTTTCCCTCTGTTGTTGGGGTTTGAACCCTCAAATTGTTCTTGATTTTCCATATAAAATGATAGATTACAAATGTAACACTTTGAGGGTGTTTTTGGTGGAAAAAACAGCGGATTTTAGCGCTTGTTTTTGCACAAATTTCTTCATTTGTGGACAAGTTTTTGGCACCTGTTAAATGGACATATTTAAGGGTTTCTTTGGCAAAACAAGTCGAACAAATTAACTTGCCTCAAATTCAATTTTTTGAAAAAAATTCTACTGTTTGGTGCCGGAAAATCTGCTTCTACATTGATTGATTTTCTGATAAGGGAATCAGAATCCAACGACTGGAAGATCACAATCGCTGATGCCGATAAAGACCTAATTGATACCAAAACCAAGCACCATCCCAATACCCAAAGTATTGGAATGGACATCACCGATCATCCCAATCGACGCTCACTCATTGCCGGTGCCGATATCGTAATTTCCATGATGCCCCCTGCCCTGCATCTGCTGATCGCCAAAGACTGCGTCGAGTGCGGCAAAAATTTATTGACAGCCTCCTATGCCGACGATGCCATTCGTGGACTTGAACAACAAGTAAAAGAAAAAGGACTCTTGTTCTTGTGCGAAATGGGCCTTGACCCCGGAATTGACCATATGAGTGCCCTGCAAATCATTGATGACATCAAATCATCAGGTGGCATTGTTACTTCTTTTAAAAGTCATTGTGGTGGATTGGTCGCCCCCGAAAGTGACACCAACCCATGGCACTACAAAATCAGCTGGAATCCCAGAAACGTTGTCCTGGCCGGTAAAGCGGGCGCCGTATACCTGCAAAATGGAAAAGTGGTGAAGGAGGCTTACGAAGAACTGTTTGATCCCAATCGAGCCGTGGAAGTCAACAATCATAGCCATGCTACGTATAGTTACTATCCCAATCGAAACAGTTTATCCTATATCGATTTATACCAACTGGATACAGCCCATACTTTCATCCGAACCACCCTGCGCTACCCCGATTTCATGCGCGGCTGGAAAGAGATTGTGTCCCTTCGATTAACCGATGAATCGCCTGTCTATGAAACCGATGGGTTATCCCTGGAGGCATTTTTCATCGAACATTTTACCAGGCACGGCCTGCCACAGATATCTAATCCTTCTCTGCAACTCTTATTTTTAGGACTAAAGGACAACCATACCCTCATCAACAAAGGACGCTGCAGCGCGGCGGATGTGTTGCAATTTGCTTTAGAAACAAAGCTGGTCCTGGAACCAGGGGATAAAGACATGATTGTGATGCTGCATGAAATTGAATACACGTTAGATGGCAGTACACACCGGATAGATTCTTCATTAGTGGTCAAAGGAGACGACCATATTCAGACGGCCATGGCCAAAACTGTGGGGTTGCCTTTGGGAATGGCTGCAAAGCTAATTTTGAATGGAACCATTCAGTTAACAGGTATTCATATACCCATCATCAAGGATATTTACCTTCCTGTCATGGATGCCCTGAAACCATACGGTATCCATTTTATTGAAAAAAAAGGATGATTGGGGTTCAACGTTCGTTAGCCAATTCCAATATCACCTCCCACTCTTTTTCTTTGACCGACTGAACAGACAGTCTACTCAATCGGAGCAGGTCCATTTGGGCAAGTCTTTTTTCAGACTTTATTTGAGCAAGTGTAACGGATTTCTTCAGTTTTTTAATGGGTTTTAGGTCCACCACCACCCAGGCTGTTTCGGTTGTCGTGGGATCTTGGTAGTGCTCTTTGACCACTTTGGCAATACCCACGATCTCTACCCCTTCGTTGCTGTGGTAAAAGAAAACTTCATCTCCCTTTTTCATGGACTTCAAATTGTTGCGCGCAGCATAATTCCTCACGCCATCCCAAAAAGTCTGTTTGTCTTTTACAAACTGATCCCAACTGTATTTGAAAGGTTCTGATTTGACAAGCCAGTATGCCATATTTGAAAAATTTAGATAAATTGATTAATCCCAACCAGATGCGAGCACATCGGCAATGTGCATGGTTTTGATGGGTAATTTTTTCTGGTCGATGTATCCTTGCAATTGCATCAAACAACTGATATCCGTAGACACCAGATAATCAGCCCCAGTGGCGAGCGCATGGCTGATCTTCTGATCGGCCATAGCAATAGAAATAGGTTCATACTTGACAGAAAAAGTTCCTCCAAATCCGCAGCAGGTCTCCGTTTCATTCATTTCAACTAGCTCAAGGTTTTTGACATGGCGCAACAATCTTCTGGGCGACTCCTTGATTTTACATTCCCTCAAAGCGGCGCAGCTATCATGGTAGGTGGCTTTACCCGACAAGGCGGCTCCATAATTTTCAATTTTCAATACTTCGGTTAAAAACTCGGTAAACTCGTATACCCGCTGGTTCAATTCTTTCACTTGATGATGAGCAGCACTATTTTCAAATAACTTGGGATAATAATTCCGAATAAACCCGACACAACTGGCACTGGGGGCGACAATGTAATCTGCCCCTTCAAAATCCTGCAGAAATTTAGCCGCTACAGCACGGGCATCATCACAAAACCCTGCATTGTAAGCAGGCTGACCGCAACAAGTTTGGTTGGCATTGTAGTTGACCGTACACGTGGCTTTCTCCAATACCTTCACCATATTAAAAGCTGTCTGAGGATACAGTTGGTCGATAAAACATGGTATAAATAATTGCACTCTCATGTTAAAGGTTCATTGGTGTCATTCAATGGAATCTAAATATACTTACAAAAAACAAAGGCATCCAACAAAACTGGATGCCTTCAAAAATATCATGAACAGCTATTCATCGGAAATATGATTAATTCAAGCTTCCCAAGCGAGCCAATTGCTTGTCTACTTCTCCGTTGGTTACAGATACATAGGTAGCAAAATCCTCTTTCAATTGTGTAAACAATTCAATGGCTTCCTTGGATTGACCAGTTGCAGCAGCATACAAGGCAGCAGTAAACAACGCATCAGGAGTAACTGATTCGTCTTTCTTATTTACACTCGCAGCTTTCTTATAATACTCAAGGGCTTCAGCAGTTTGTTTTTTCTCTGCATAGGCATGTCCCATCATCAAATAGGCCTTGCTCTGAACTTGATCGGCACCTGCCCCATCAAACTCTTTCAAATATTTAATGGCTTTGTCAAATTCTTTGATCTGAAGATAACTGGCACCCACCATATACCTAGCACGATTGGCAGCTTTGGTGCCTCCATAATTGCTGATCACCTTCAACAATCCTACAATTTTCGCCCCATCTAGTGTACCTCCATTCAAGGCAATGCTAACCGAGTCTTTACCAAAAGAACTGGTAGCCATTTTATCAAACAAATTCTCCGCTAGAAAGATCGTCTCGTTGGCCTTTTGTTCGTTTGGCTCCACAATGAATTTTTGATAACCTATCCAACCCAACAATAACACGATGACAGCTGAGCCTGTATAAATAATTTTCTTACTATGTTGATTCCAAATTGATTGGATACCTCCAAGCACGTTGTCTGTCGGTGCTACTGTATCAAGTTCTTTGTTTTCTGCCATTGTATTTGTGTTTAACGATAAAATTAAAATCAATCCATGATAAACGGATAGTCTTCCTGAATGTAAACATCCTTTAGCAATTCGTTGTCGTCTGGCCAAGGACTTTCTTCTGCAAAAGTTACAGATTCTTCTACTTCTTGCTTCACCCTGTCGTTGATCAATTCAATGTCTGCATCCGATACCTGGTATTCCGTTTTGAGCACTTTCAACACATGCTCGATCGGATCCTTTTCCTTGTATTCTTCCACTTCTTCTTTGCTCCTGTATTTTTGAGGATCGCTCATGCTGTGACCTTTGTACCGATAGGTTTTGATCTCCAACAAGGTAGGTCCTCCCTTTTCCCTGGCTCTGTTCACGGCTCTCAGGACCCCATTGTGAACCGCTTCTGGACTCATGCCGTCGATGGTATCTGAAGGCATTTCATACGCATCCGCTGTTTTATAAATATCCAATGTCTTGCTGGTACGTGCAACGGAAGTACCCATCGCATAATGATTGTTTTCGCAGATAAAAACAATAGGAAGATCCCACAACATGGCCATATTGAATGCTTCATGAAGCATACCCTGGCGGGCAGCACCATCACCAAAAAAACAGAGCACTACATTTTGAGTACCGCGGTATCTTTCCGCAAATGCCAATCCGGCACCGGTTCCGATTTGTGCGCCTACAATTCCATGCCCTCCAAAAAAGTTTTCCTTCACACCAAAAAAATGCATGCTTCCACCCTTGCCCTTGCTGCAGCCCGTGGCCTTACCATATAATTCAGCCATACAACTTTTGGGTGTAACTCCCTTTGCAATGGCCAAGCCATGGTCCCTATAAGCGGTGATGAATTTGTCGTCGGGATTGGTGGCGGTCATGCAACCGGCAGCCAATGCTTCTTGGCCAATATACAGGTGACAAAATCCACGAATTTTTTGCATGCCATACAGTTGCCCGGTTTTTTCTTCAAAACGACGCAAAAGAAGCATCAATTCGTACCAGTATAAATAAGTTTCTTTAGAAAACTTCGTTGCCAATGCTGTAAAATTTAGGTGCCAAAGATAAGGATAAATTGGACAAATTTTAGGCCTCCGACAACAATTTTCAATGCATTTCAGCAAATTTTGTTGAACCAAAAGAAACCAATGGCCAAAGGCCTTGCAACACAACTAATCTTTCAATATCGGGGTCCTGTTCGTATCTTGCATGAGGCATGCTGAGACTTCACAAAATCATCCTCACTCACTTCAAAAACTACCCAATCCGCGAGGTGGATATGGACAAGAAAATAGTGGGCATTTGTGGACTCAACGGCATTGGAAA
>CAZCCN010000009.1:0-14450 GCA_964497085.1 uncultured Ferruginibacter sp. | reverse complement strand
ATTTCTCTGCTTCCGATGCACTTAATGTCCAATTGAACCAGGAAGGCTTTAGAATAGAAGCTGCTTTCAGCAATCAAGGAGCTGAGCAAAAGGTGGTATGCATTCACAGAAACGGACAAAAGAAAGAATGCTACCTAAACGATATCCCCTACGAAAAATTGGCCGACCATATCGGCTTGTTGCCTACGGTAATGATTGCACCCGACGACATCGATATCATCACTGGTGCAGGTGAAAAAAGAAGAAGATATCTGGATGCACCCATATGTCAGCTGGACAGTGTCTATTTGTCCAATCTGATGAAGTACAACAAAATCTTACAGCAACGGAACAGCCACTTGAAACAGGAAGCCCTGTCAGGAAATGCCAATGATGCCTTGCTGGATATTTTTGATGAACAACTGAAAGAACCCGGTCAATTGATTCATGAAACCAGGATTCAGTATACCCAAACCTTGCTGCCGCTGATCCATCATTTTTACCAAAACATCGCCTCTGCCAGCGAACAGATAGACATCCATTACGAAAGCGAATTGAACAAACAAAATATAGAGTCTCTGTTGTTGTCTAACCGAAGAAAAGACCGTGCCATTCAAAGAACATCGAGTGGCATCCACAAAGATGAGCTGTTGGCCACGATGAACGGACACCCTTTTAAAAACATCGCCTCTCAAGGTCAGCGTAAAAGTTTGTTGTTTGCCATGAAACTGGCCGAATATGAAATGATCAAGAACTACAAAGGCTTTGCCCCTATCCTTTTGCTTGATGATGTATTTGAGAAATTGGATGATGTAAGGATGAACAATCTGCTGGATTGGGTCTGCAATAAAAATGATGGACAAGTTTTGATCACCGACACGCATCGCCCAAGGCTCACACAAGCCTTTCACCAGCTGGGCATTGATGCGCAAATTATTGAATTGACGTAGCAATCGATTTGTTCCTCCAATCATTCATTATCTTTACATCACTATGGGAGAATGGTCTTTACAAGATGCTTTGAAGCAGTTTCTTAAAACCAGCCGCCTCAAAACGGGGGTGCAAGCAGCTCAAATTGAAGATGTTTGGGAGAAAATCATGGGTGCTACCATTGCCAAATACACGGATAGCATTAAGATCATTGGTGAGACGCTGTATATCAATACCTCTGTGGCCCCACTCAAGAACGAATTGCTTTACCAAAAAGATGTCATCATTGAAAGGGTCAATGAAGCGCTGGGAGAAAAAACCATTAAGCAAGTAGTGGTGAAATAAATCCATCAAGGTAGCTTTCCGTGCAAACTTCCTCCTTTGTCAAACAATCGGTCGATTCTTTTTTCTAACAACGGATCTTTTTCAACAGCCGGCGCATGGTGCCCCTTGATCCTGGCATCCATGATCAACGACCCTTTGCATCCCCAATGTTTGTTTTCAACGAATGCATCCACACCGTATATATCATGCGAAGGATTGCAGCGCGTAAAGGAGACCCATACGAAATTGTTGATGGTGGCACTGGTAAATACAGCATCATCACACACAATGATCAGCGGACATTCATTCGGCAATTCGTCGGAAGGATTGGCGACTTGAGAAGAACTGCCCGTCAGTTGTTCTGACAGGGATTTCATTTCTGTTGCAGCATGTCTGTAATCAACAAATGGATTCGCTTCCAGGGCCATCACTCCCGGAAAAACAATTCGACAGCGGCCAAAACCCTTCAACTCATGGACTCGGTCGGGCAATGTGGTGGCTAGTTTTCTGATTGGCATGCCATAAGCGGCAAAAACCACTTTACTGCCTGCGTTCAACCCTTCTCCGGAATAATCCAATGTATCGATGGTGGTTTGGGTATGAAAATGAAGGTCTCTGTCTAAATGGATTCTTTCTAAAATATAAGAGAGAAATTCTTGCACGTTTTGTGTGGAAAGCAGCGAATGATGATGGGGTGCTGTGATGAATAAAAATTTTGCCAAGCTCAACTGACCGGTTCCAAAAATATGATTGGCAATGGTGAGGATTTCAGCTGGCTGTTGCGTAGGCATGTATGGCGTATACCGTTCGCTACCGATGGCCAACAACAAAGGATGCACCCCTGCAGCATCCACTGCATGCACTTCCTGCAATCCCGGAATCTCGTGCTGCACAGCTTTCCCGGTCATTTCATGAATCAGTTGTCCGAAACTGGTATCTTCCTGTGGGGGCCTACCCACTACGGTAAAAGGCCAGATGGCATTTTTTTTGGCATAGACCCGGTGCACTTTCATCAAGGGGAAAGGATGCTGCAGACTGTAATATCCTAAATGGTCTCCAAATGGTCCTTCCGGTTTGTTTTGCGCGGGATACACTTCACCGGTGATTACAAAATCGGCATCCGTACTGATACAATAACCATCTTCATAACGATACCTGAATCGTCTGCCACCCAACACACCGGCAAAAGTCATCTCGCTGATGCCCTCAGGCAAAGGCATGACGGCTGCCACCGTATGCGCCGGAGGGCCTCCCACAAAGATGCTCACTTTCAAGGGTTGGCCCTTTCGGTTGGCTTTTGTTTGATGTACACCAATCCCCCTGTGCAATTGATAATGCAAACCGATTTCTTTGTTGGCTATGTATTCATTGCCGCTCAATTGAATTCGATACATCCCCAAGTTGGCATGCATGATACCTGGTTGGTCGATGTCTTCTGTATAAACCTGAGGCAAAGTCACAAAGGCACCGCCGTCTTTTGGCCAGTGTTGAATCATGGGTAATTCCTCAATCTGAATGTGGCTGTGCAACACAGGCGATGAAAAAGGATTTTTTAGTGGAAGGGCTTTTAAGGCGGAAAAACCGGCTACGATACTGTTGATCGGCTGTTTCAAAGCTTGAACAGGATCTTGCTTCAAGGCAATCAACTGTTCAATCTTTTGTATGTTTTTTCTGAAAATAAATTTGCTCCTGTCGAGGGTTCCAAAAATATTTGAAGCGGCGCGGTATCGACTTCCTTTAACGTTTTCAAAGAGAATGGCAGGTCCATTCGCTTCAAATACCCTTAAATGAATCGCAGCCATTTCCAAATGCGGATCAACTTCTTCCCTGACCCTTACCAAATGGCCGTGCTTTTCCAGGTCCAGCAGACATGCTTCCAACGAACGATAGGCCATTGATTTAATTTTGCCTGTAAAGGTACATTTGAAAAAGAGATTTCAAGAATTTACAGCGGGTTTACCGGACAAGCAGTACTTGACCTGCGTATTTTAAAGTGGGTTTGTTGAACCCTCGAGGGTGTTTTTAATCGAAACCTTAAAGACACCCCGGTAAAATAATAAGCGTCTTTGTTTTTGGGATTACCCCTGATGGTTCCATCAGCAGGATACGGAGAACCATTGGGCAATTGATTGCCTCTGTAGGCTAAGTCGACAGCCTTTTGTCCCCTGTTCTGGAAGAGCAGGTTTTTATCCACGTAAGTCGTACTGACATCATCAAGGTAATCTGTAAACGTCTTGCGGATTCCGAACAGCACGGCTACGCGAACATTGTTGCTGAGTGCCCATTGCATACCGGCTCCTATGGGAATACAAAATTGTGTCAATTTGTATTTTTTACGATTGTTGTAAAATCCCTGACCTTCTGTATCGTACTCAGACAAATAAATTTTCGCCCCATTGGAAGCCAATACGTAAGGATTGAACCTGAACACGCCCAAATTGGCAAAAAAGTAAGGCGAAACTTTATAATCGTATAAATCGAATAACACATATTCAAAACCAACAGAAAACTCTGTAATGTTGGATTGGAAATTAAGATTGCGGCTTCTGTTTTTAATACTGAACTTGTCATCACCCGCAACATTTGCGTTCACAAAATCGAGGGTGATTAGCATGCGATCATTGAGTTCATAATTGAACCCTACGCCCCAGGCGGGTTTGGTCCGGGCTAGTGTGAAAAGCTTGTCTTGTAAATCTCCCTGGTAATTTGAAGCGCCGGTAAAAACGGTGGCAAAATAATTTTGAGCGCCGGCCAGTGAAACATGCAACAGTAATAACAGTGTGTAAACGGTTCTCATAGGATATATATTACTGATGAAGAAGCGCTGCCAATGATTACTTTCTCATGTACATCACTTCCTTCATCAAATGAACAGTTCTGGCAATATCAGGCAAGTAAGCAGCTACAAGGTTGGGCGCATAGTGCATGGGCGCATCAGCAGAAGTAATCCGACGAATGGGTGCATCCAAATAATCAAAGCCTTCCTTCTGTATGCGGTAGGTGATTTCTGAAGAAACCGATGCAAAAGGCCATTGTTCCTCTACAATCACGAGCCTATTTGTTTTTTTAACACTTTCCAATATGGTAAACCAATCCAATGGACGAATGGTTCTCAAATCAATCACTTCCGCACTAATGCCTTCCTTGGCAAGCTCTTCAGCAGCGCCCAGGGCCACTTTCATCATCTTATTGAATGAGACAACGGTGATATCCGTTCCTTCTCTAACCACATTGGCCTTTCCGATGGGAATCAAGTATTCTTCCTCCGGCACTTCCCCCTTGTCACCGTACATCAACTCACTTTCCATAAATACAACCGGATCATCATCGCGGATGGCCGATTTCAAAAGCCCTTTGGCATCGTATGGATTGCTTACAGAAATAACTTTGATTCCTGGTATATTGGCATACATACTTTCAAAGGCGGTTGAGTGTTGGGCTCCTAACTGCCCTGCACTGCCGTTTGCTCCTCTAAAAACAATAGGACAACCTATCTGTCCGCCGCTCATTGCCAACATCTTAGAAGCGGTATTTAAAATTTGATCTAAAGCCAACACCGCAAAATTCCAGGTCATAAATTCAACAATTGGACGAAGGCCATTTTGAGCAGCCCCCACGGCAATAGCCGAGAAGCCCAGTTCTGCAATGGGCGTATCAATGACGCGCTTTTCGCCGAATTCAGCAAGCATACCCTGGCTCACCTTATAGGCACCATTGTACTCGGCCACCTCTTCCCCCATTAGGAAAACGCGCTCATCCCTTCTCATTTCTTCCTGCATGGCTTCTCTCAAAGCTTCTCTAAAGGCAATTTGTCTCATTATACCTGCTATATTTTTACGTTTATGAACTGATGTTGAACAGCTACAAATTTATTCGATCTCGGGCAGAGAAACAAATTGTAGCATTTGTCCGGGTTTTCGGATTGACTAACAATTTTCAATAACCATGGCACTGGCACCCCCGCCTCCATTACAAATACCGG
The DNA here is from genome assembly GCA_964497085.1 of uncultured Ferruginibacter sp. Taxonomy (GTDB): domain Bacteria; phylum Bacteroidota; class Bacteroidia; order Chitinophagales; family Chitinophagaceae; genus Ferruginibacter. Next base: position 9,235 of record CAZCCN010000009.1, on the reverse strand, counting down.
CTGCGCCATATTTGGCATTGTTTTGTTTCAATACATTGATGAGCGTCACAATAATCCTGGCTCCACTGCAACCCAACGGATGTCCCAAGGAAACGGCTCCTCCGTTCACATTCACTTTGGATGGGTCCAACTGCAATCTCCTGGTGTTCTCAATCCCTACTACCGAGAAAGCTTCATTCAACTCCCAATAATCAATATCTGCTACTGTAAGATTTGCTTTCTGAATGGCTTTGGGCAATGCCAGGGATGGCGTGGTGGTGAACCATTCAGGCGCTTGTTCAGCATCGGCATAAGAACGAATGATTGCCAATGGTTTTAATCCGAGTTCCTGGGCTTTTTCTTTGCTCATTAACACAACGGCTGCCGCACCATCATTCATGGTAGAAGCATTCGCGGCTGTAACAGTACCCTCTTTTACAAACGCACCTTTTAGGCCGGGGATTTTGTCAAACTTCACATTGAAGGGTTCTTCATCCCTGGCAAACAAAATGGGATCTCCTTTTTTCTGAGGTATGCTTACCGGTATAATTTCATTGTCAAACTTTCCTTGTTGAATGGCTGCTTGACTTCTTGTATAACTTTCGATGGCAAAAGCGTCCTGGTCTTCACGGCTGACTTTGCAAGTAGTGGCGCACATTTCTGCAGCCACGCCCATGGCTTTCCCATCATATACATCGGTCAATCCATCTTTTGCCAATCCATCAACCAATTGGACATTTCCGTATTTATGGCCCCATCTCATGGTATCGGAATAAAAAGGAACGTTGCTCATGCTTTCCATACCCCCTGCAATCACCACAGCAGCATCTCCCAATAAAATACTTTGAGCGCCTTGTGCGATGGCTTTCATGCCACTGGCACAAACCTTGTTCACAGTGGTGCAAACCACTTCATTCGGCAATCCTGCAAATTTAGCAGCCTGGCGAGCTGGGGCCTGTCCTAAATTGGCTTGAATAACTGACCCCATCAACACCTCATCAACCTGAGCGCCATCGATCCCGGCCTTATCCATTGCTCCCTTGATGGCAATGCCGCCAAGTTGAGTGGCAGAAAAGTCCTTTAAACTTCCGCCAAAACTTCCCATGGGGGTTCTGACAGCTGCAATCACATATACTTCTTTCATAAAAAATTAATTAATGATTCCAATCATATTCTGACGCAGCAAAGGTAATACATTCAAGCAAAGTGCAATGGCTAATTATCGGCTTTAGCAGGGCTGAAAAGCAGCAGCCACCGATACTATGTACCCATAACGTGCAAACCCTCCTATTTATTTTATCCTGGAGACTCGATTTAACTTATTAGAAATATAACCAGGCTTAATATTCATCATAGTTCTTCTTTAAAGCCTGAACTAGTTTTGAAATGCCGCCATACATATTTGTGACACAGTATCCAATTCGGCGAATCACCTGCTCCAAACAGATAACAACTGTTGGTTGCTTGATTATTCTATCACCTATTCAGAAAAATGGAGAAAAAAACATCTACAACACTTCTTTCATGGGCATTGTCGAGCATGCTTGTTGTACAATTGAGTGCCTGCCTCAACACCAAACAAGTCACTTATATATCATCTATTCAAGATACTTCCCTCTTTGTGCCTGAATCATACCTGGAACCCATCATTCAAAAGAATGACATTTTGAGCATTCAAATCAGCAGTTTAAACGCAGAAGCCTCTTCCTTATTCAATACCACCAATACGCAAGCCACCACCACGACAGGCAGCAACGGATACACCACCGGCGCCGGGGGATATTTGGTCAATCACGAAGGATATGTTCAGTTACCATTATTGGGCAGTTTCAAAGCTGCAGGCATTACCAAAAATGAATTGAAACAAACCATCACCGATTCTATTGTAAGAAAAAACCTTCTCATCGACCCGATTGTGAGCATCCGACACTTAAATTTTGATGTAACCGTAATCGGTGAAGTGGGCAAGCCCACAGTAATCAATGTTCCAAATGAGAAAATATCCTTATTAAAAGCATTGGGTCTTGCAGGCGACATCACTATTTACGGTAAAAAGGAAAACGTTCTCATCGTAAGAGAAGTAGAGGGCGTCAGAAAAGCCACCCGTATCAATGTTAACAATAAAGCCTTTCTGACCTCCCCTTATTATTATTTACAGCCGAACGACATCGTGTACGTAGAACCCAACAAACAAAAAGTCATCACAGCCAATCGAAACCAGCAACTGTTGCCCAGCATTTTAAGCGCCTTGTCGATTGTTGCCATCGTGGTGACTCAATTGGCCAAATAAACAAACTACTTTGAACAGAGAAAATGATACCATAGAATACACTGAAGAAAGTCTACTCAAAAAGATGACAAACAGACTGATGCCGTATTGGCCAGTGTTCGTATTGATTTCCGCCATTGTGTTGTTTTGCGATTACCTGTACATCCGGTACACCACACCGCTATATGCCGCCACCGCTACCCTGATTATCAAAGATGAAAAAAAAGGAAATGACGACTCCAAACTAATGGAATCACTCAACATGATCAACAACAAGAAAATCATTGAAAATGAAATAGAAGTGCTCAAGTCGCGTCTTTTGATGAGCCAAGTGGTCAGTACGCTCCATTTGTACGCCCAGATGTATAAAATGGGGCAATTGAAAAACAGTTCGGCTTACACTTCGTCTCCGGTATGCCTGGAAGTAAAAGAACCCGAAAACATCATTGACACCAATCATATCCGCTTTACGTACTTCCCCCATACAGGCCAGGTAAAAATAAATCAGCAAACAACCATGGCAATCGGCCAGTGGACACCTTCCAAGATGGGTATCATTCGCTTCGTCAAAAACAAGCATTACATACCAGGTAAAACAACCGGAACCTTTTATGCATCCCTCAGGCAACCAAAAAAAGTGGTCAATGAGATATTGAATCACCTTTCTGTCAATGCTGCTAATAAATTATCAAGTGTCATTAACTTGACTTACAAAGATGAAAATGCCCAAAAGGCTGAAGACATATTAAATCAATTATTGCAGGTGTACGACAACAGTTCCATCAATGAGAAAAATAATTTAGCCAAAAACACGCTACAATTTGTGGAAGAACGAATGAACATCGTAGCAAAAGACCTGGATTCCATCGAGCAAAATGTTCAACAATACAAGGCATTGGGTGGCGCATCGGATATTGGCACAGAGGGACAGCTGTATTTGCAGAATGTCAGCAGCAACGACCAGCGACTCGGCGAAATAAATGTACAATTGGCTGTGTTGAATCAGGTCAACCAACGAATTAAAGATGGCAACAAGATCCATGCCACGCCTTCTACATTCGGCATTACCGACCCTACCCTCAGCAAGATGCTATTGGATTTAAACGACAAAGAATTGGAATATGAAAAACTGAAAAAGACAGTAGCAGAAAACAATCCACTGTTGGTTTCCATCAAAGACCAAATCAATAAGATAAAGCCTGCCATCGCAGAGAATGTGTCCAACCAAATTGCGAATCTAGAAACCAGTAAACACAATATCTCTACCGCCAATACGCAATACAACAGCCTATTGAGCCGCATTCCACAAAAAGAAAAGAGATTATTGGAAATGAGCAGAGATGAAAACATCAAAAAAGGGATTTATGCATTTTTATTGGAAAAAAGAGAAGAAAGTGAACTCTCATATGCCTCAACCATCTCTGACAGCAGGGTGATCAATCAAGCTCAATCTTCTGCTTTTCCTGTAAGCCCCAATAAACCCATCATCTACCTGGGTTCGTTGCTGCTATCTATGCTAACAACCGGACTCATTATTGGCAGCAAGGATTTTTTTAGCAATAAAATCTTGGACAGGAACCAGATTGGTTCACTGACCCGGTTGCCAGTGATTGGAGAAATTGCATTAGCCGATCAAAGGGGCCATCTGCAGATTGAAAAAGGGAAAAGATCTTACCTGTCTGAAACTTTTAAGAAAATAAACCTATCCCTTGCTGTGTTGGGGATACATAAAATCCAACACACCATCCTGGTTACGTCTAGCATACCCGGTGAAGGCAAAAGCTTTGTAACCGTCAATTTGGCTATGCTCAACGCGTTAATGGGCAAAAAAGTATTGATGATGGACTGGGACATTCATCAAGCAGGCTTGACTGCATGTTTCTCCAACTCTCAAAAGTCACCGGGAATGACCGAATACCTGGATGGCGAAGCGTCATTGGGAGAAATCATTCACCCGGTTCCGGATTATTCAAATTTATTCATCATCCCTACCCGGCAACAGTCGACCAACGAGTGGATGGACAGCGATAAAATCAATACACTCATGCATTATGTACAATCTCAATTTGAAGTCATTTTGCTGGATACGGCTCCCATCGAATCCATGTCAGATGCATTTGAATTGTCAACACATTGCGATGGAACACTATTTATTGTGCGACAGGACTACACACCTGCTGCACTGATCAAGCAGCTAGACCAAAAAATGACTATCAATCCTCTTCCCGATATTAAAATCATATTCAACGGCGTCAAACAACCCGGATTCACCAAACACAAATATGGATACGGTTATGGCTATACCGATATTCGAAAAGCCAAGAAAGGGGTTTACATATAATACACATCGGCACATTTCTGTGAGCAAATCAACACAAACTAAAAAAGAAGACTATGGAAAAGAAATGGCATGCAATCTATACCCGACAATCCTGCGAAAGAAAGGTGTCAATGTTGTTAAGCAAAAGGAAAATATCCAATTATCTGCCATTGAACAGGGTGTCTCAGCTATATACATTGGAAAGTAAAAAATACATTTTAGAACCCCTGTTTCAAAACATGTTATTTGTGCAAATTGACGAGTCAGAACATCAGCAAGTGATAAGAAACGAAGATGTAGTCAATTTTTATTACTGGTTGGGCAGGATAGCCATCATAGATGAACAAGAAATCAAAGACATACAATTCTTTGTAGCAGCATATTCAAATATAACCATTCGAAAAATACCCATTCAATTGAAAAGATTATATGGAGAAGATGTTCAATTGAACCTCCCAAAAGATTTTAGGATTGAAAAAAACTTCATGAAAACAGAATTGCATTCAATTGGCTATGCGCTGGAAGCTGAATTCAAAGGCCTGGATGCAAATACAAACAATGCCGAATCTCCCATAGAAAGATTAGCCGAGATAGCACAATGAAATTGACCAAAAGAAACATATTGGCATACCTAATGGCCCATCTGTTGATCCTTCGGGGAAGGGTCAGAGACGTTCATCAAAAAACAAAAAGGCGGCAAATAGTGTTGTCCGTGTATTTCCACAATCCATCGAAACAGCTTTTCGAAAGAACCGTAAAATGGTTCTTAGATCGGAAATACCGATTCATCTCAGTGGATGAATTATCCAGCATACTCCGGGATCAAAGGGAATTCCCATCCTCGGCAGTGGTGTTCACCATTGATGATGGATGGAAAGAAAATAAAGAAAACATTTTTGACATCGCGAAAAAATATGGCATCCCTGTCACGTTGTTTGCAACCGTCGACCCCATTGAAAAGGGAGAGGGATTCTGGTGGTCTTATATATCCAAGGCATTTGAGAAAAAACTGATACATCAAAATGTACAAACATTGAAGATGATGCCCAATGCCATTAGAAGGAAGACAGTGATGCACACAAAAAAACTCATCCCCATTCAAAGAGAAGCCATTACCATATCAGAACTGAAAGAGATCAGCAAAGACAAAGCCATTGGCATCGGCAGCCATACCCTCTCCCATCCTATACTCACCAGATGCTCAGACGAATTGGCCAAACAGGAAATTTCAGCATCCAAAAAAGTGCTTGAAAATTGGATCAATCAACCCATCACCAGCTTCGCGTACCCAAATGGAAATTATACACAGAGAGAAATCAATCTGTTGAAAGAAAACGGATACCAGATCGCCTTTTCCACCAAGCAACAATACCTGGAAAGTCATGCCCGAATCAATCCATATGCCATTCCCAGGTTTGATGTATTGGAAGAAGTGTCATTTACTGAAAATATATGCCGGATGACAGGGGTATGGTTTTATAGAAAGGCAAGAAATCAACAACCATGATTGTTCAATTTTTACCCATCATCACCCTTGCCGTATTGTTCAGCTACCTGATCATCTCTTTGTTTTATACAAAAGATAAGAACAAGTTGTATGTCCTGTTTGTCTTGATAGCCTATCCATTGATGGGGCTTAATATTCTGACTAAAAATATACCTGTCAATAATTTTGAAGCCATTACACTTCTATTCATGGTTTCGTTTTACAAACACAAGCCAACATTCATTCACCAAATACAGGTGAATCCTTATCCGTTACTTTTTGGGTTATTGCTGGCAACCGGCCTGATCAGCACCCTATTGGCTTCCAGCATCACCGCAGACACGGCCAAAGCATTCATTGAGTTGATCGCCCTGGGCATCTTTGTTTTTGTGTTGGTGAATGAATGCATCATAGACCCTGCCTTTGTCAAAAAAGTAGTACAAGGCATTCAAATATCGGTTATTGTTTCACTTTTCTTTCTGCTGATGCAATTCATCATAGGACTCGATTTTACGATATCCAAATCATTGAACGGCAATATTTTTCAGGACGACTCGATTCGATATCCCAGTTACTTTCAAGACCCTCAGAAATATGCACAATTTCTTTCCATCGGCAGCTTTATAATCCTCTATCCCCACAGCAGGTCTTTTGATAGATCTGTTTATCAATATGCTTTAGCGGGCGCCATGCTGATGGCCATATTGTTGACAGGGGGAAGAGCTGCGCTCGGTGGGTGGATGGTCGGATTTCTTTTTGTGCTTCTGTGCAGCAAAATTGACTTCAAAATCATCGCCGGGATATTGATACTGATTGGATCGGCTGTTGTCTATCAATACAGGAATCAATTCATCGTCTTCAACAGAGGAGACAATTTGACCGAATCCTATTTGTTTAGAATGGGGATCTGGAAAGAAGCCTATCAGATCTTTCAAAGCAATCCGTTGGTAGGCATTGCCCCTGGTAATTATGCGCATTATGTATCCATCAACTACCCAGATCAATTTTGGATGCTGGACAATGAAATTGTGTATTATGACCATCCCGAAAGTGGTTACCTGAAAATTTTGACAGAATATGGAGCGGTTGGATTCGTGGCACTTTTTCTGATTATACTAATAGCCATGATCAGGGGAATGATTCGATTCTTTCGAACAGAAGACATCAAGAGTGTTTATTTGATTGCGGCTATGATTTGCTGGTTGATTGGATTTTACACCATTTACTCCTTGGGAGATGTGAGAATCCAGATTATGGTTGGCTCCGTCGCTGGATTGTTAATGGCTAACGAAACAATGAATTCATATAACCATACACAAAAGCTTACACATGTACGTCTTTCATAAAAAAACTTTCATCAGGGAAAGCATTTGGAATGTGACAGGAACCATTCTCCAAAATGTACTCATCAGTGTATTCTTCATTGTGTTGGCGAGAGAATACAATCAAGCAGTATTGGGGCACTATATCATTGCCAATACATTGTACACAATGGTTTTGGGCTTTTCAACACTAGGTTTGGGAAATTGGTTCATTCGAGAATTGTTGAAGAAGGAAAATAACTCCCACATCACAGAGAAATTTTTCAAAACACAATTACTGATTGGTATTGTGTTTTACATATTCAATGTCATAATTTCCTTTCTCTTATATGAAAACCATACCATTAGAATACTGTCCATCATTATTGGATTCAATATTATTTTGGATAACCTGATTTATGTCGTTAAATACATCAACATCGCCCAACAACAGCAAAAAAGAACAGCCATCATTACCATAATTGAATCAACACTTAAATGCTTGTTAGCGGTTTGGGTCATGTATCAGCATCTGCCCATATGGGTTATCGCCATCTTGTTGGTCATATTCAGACTGATTAGTCTGAATGTATTTATTAGATATGGAAGCTTTACAGGCACAACCATTCAAACAATCATGCAAACCAAGATTCAACAGCTTGAGCTAAAGGAAATCATTGGGAAAAATTGGCTGTTTGTGGCCATTGGAAGCATTTCTGTATTGTACTGGAGCATTGGAAATCTCTTCATATCCAAAAACCTTTCATGGCTGGATGTTACCCATTACGAAATATCCTACAAACTATTGGCCATTGCCTATATGTTGCCCATAGTGGCTGCGTCGAGCTTGTATCCTATGCTCATCAAAGCATTTCAACAAGGCAAAAATGAACTCAAAACACTTTACGAAAGAACCTTGATACCGTTTATGCTATATGGACTATTGGCCTTTACATTCGTGGCTTCTTATTCGAGCACATTCATCCCACTAATTTTCGGATCGAGGTACAGTCAAACAGCGCAGTACTGTACTGAAATGTTTTATGTAATGCTGGTTTTCCCCATTGCCTATTTTCAAGCAAATGTGTTGGTCACCATTCACTTAGAAAAAATAGACATGATCTGTAATGTATTCTCGTTGCTGATACATGTGTCCATCTGTTTTATAGGGCTGCGTGTAAGCCCCACCTTGTCTTTAGTCAATTATTCCATATTCATCTCGTTTATTTTTTTTAGGAGCATTCAGGACTGGGTATTGATCAAAAACAAGATTAGTACGCTAAAAAACACCTTGCTGCATTACCTGGCCATTGGCACCTGCTTGACAGGTTATTATACCCTCCGTTTCATCATTCCCAAAGAAGTTGCCTTTATAGCCTGGTGGGGAATGGTTGGTTTGGGCCTGCTTATTTTATATATCAAAAAAATAAAACCATTTGCACCAGGAATGATCACAATGGAAGGATGAAAGAAACAATGAAAAAAGAAGAAAAAAGACCTGTCGTGGCATACTATACCTCCACCAATTTTCTGGATGCATGCTTGGAAACGATTCAGAGTATCCAGCAAGTCGCACAAGTACATGTATTCATTGAAATAGGTCAGGAATCAATGAAATCCAACATTGTAGAGGTTGACACCATTGAAAAGAAATCATTGATAGAAACACCTGAAAGTATACTGGGTATTGTGCAATGGAATAAATTACAGCCCTACTTTACAGCAGTAACAAGTGTTCAATTCGTAGTATTCCAATCCAAAAGAAGTCTTTCCTTAAGAACCATTGTTCAGTCGTTTCAATTGGGAAAATACTTAAAGAAAATCAACCCCTCAATTATTCACTTTGACACGATTTCATTGAGATCGATTGGATTGTATCC
>CAZCCN010000008.1:21089-28428 GCA_964497085.1 uncultured Ferruginibacter sp. | reverse complement strand
CCTAAAAGGGGCATTTTTCATTGAACGCGCGGTGAAAGTTTACTTTCAAAAGTGAGTCAAATGAAAAATGGTTCGGAACGAAGTTCCTGCATTTGATTTTTTTATGCAGAAACCCTTCCGATGTCCGAAGCAAGATTCCTTGCTATTTACAAACAGATACTTGATTGTAAAGCAGCCTTGAGGCGTATCTTTGCATATTGATTAAAATGCCAGCATGAACCCAGCCATTGCTTCCTTATTTGAAACAAACAAAAAGCTGCTCATCAGTGGTCCCTGCAGTGCGGAAACAGCAGATCAAGTGTTGCAAACCGCCCAGCGATTGGCTGCTATTGGAAAAGTAGACTTGTTGCGAGCGGGCATCTGGAAACCACGGACCAAACCGGGCATGTTTGAAGGTGTCGGCACCCAGGGATTGCCTTGGTTGTTGGAAGCAAAGAAACAAACAGGTTTGCCAACGACAGTGGAAGTGGCCACACCCAAACACATTGAGGAAGCCTTGCAACACCAGGTGGATGTATTGTGGATTGGAGCCCGAACCACCGTGAGTCCGTTTAGTGTTCAAGAATTGGCAGATGCCTTAAAAGGGATCCATGTTCCCATACTCATCAAAAATCCCATCAATGCAGATGTCGAATTGTGGTGTGGAGCCGTAGAGCGAATGCAACAGGCGGGCTTATCTACCATCGCATTGGTACATAGAGGTTTTTCAAGCTATGGTCATACAGCCTACAGAAATGCGCCGATGTGGCATCTACCCATCGAAATGAAAAGAAGGTTTCCTGGGCTCAAAATGATTTGTGATCCTTCCCATATCTGTGGCAACAGAACATTGTTGCAATCGGTTGCACAAAAATCCATTAACCTCGATTTTGATGGACTCATGATTGAAAGCCATATTCAACCCGATGAAGCATGGAGTGATGCCCTGCAACAAATTACCCCTGAAGCATTGGCAAGCCTGTTAGATGGATTGATCTGGAGACATGAAAATACAGATGAAGCCACCTTTTTGAAAGCATTACAAACATTGAGGGAGCAAATGAACCATGTGGACGATGAATTGTTGACCTTACTCGGGCAAAGAATGAAAATAGCAGAAGAGATCGGTACTTGTAAAAGAGAAAACAACATCACCATTCTGCAAGCCAGCCGTTGGAAAGAGATCAGGGAAAATGCCTTGCGAAACGCAAAGAGATTAGGGCTAAGTGAAGAGTTCATCACTCAATATGTAGATGCTGTTCACATGGAAAGCATCAACCACCAAAGCAAAGTGATGAACAATGAATAAAACATCATGCAAATGAAACGAAGTTCTTTTCTCATAGGAAATCAAACCATTCATTGTTATTTCAATACACCCTTTGCATCTGTTGATGAATTGGTGCCAGCGAGCCAATGCATTTTTATTACCGACGAAAATATTTTTTCTGCCCATCCGGACGCCTTTTTCAATCGACAAACGATTGTGCTCAAACCGGATGCATCTATCAAACAACAGTCGACAATTGATGATGTGATTGGCCAGCTGATTCAGAGAAAAGCGGACAGGGATACCTGGCTGATTGGTGTTGGTGGCGGTGTCATAACAGACATCACTGGTTACGTGGCAGGCATTTTTATGCGAGGCCTGAGAACAGGATTGGTGCCCACGAGTCTGCTGGGCATGGTAGATGCCGCTATCGGTGGCAAAAACGGCATTGATGTAGGGCCCTATAAAAATTTGATAGGACTTGTTAAGCAGCCCGAATGGATTCTATTTGATCTTCATTGGCTGACCACCTTGCCCAAACAAGAATGGTCCAACGGATTTGCAGAAATCATCAAACATGCTTGCATCCAGGATGCTGAGCTGTTTGAATCACTCCGGCAGCAATCAATTGAGGCGTATCAAAACCAACCAAGTCAACTTGCTGAACTGATTGAAAAAAATGTCCGACTGAAATTTTCGATCGTAGCGAAGGATCCTATGGAACAAAAGGAAAGAAGGTTATTGAATTTTGGCCACACCATCGGACATGCCATTGAACACACCTATCATTTTTCTCATGGCGAAGCCATTTCCATTGGAATGATATATGCCACCAAACTGTCTATAGCGATGAGCGGATTAACAGAAGAGGCAGCTGCATTGCTCGAAAAGACATTGATTCAATACAAGCTTCCAGCACAGGCAAACATAGAATGGGAAAAAATAGAACCATTGATTCAATTGGATAAAAAGAAGAAAGGAAACGGCATTCGCTTCATTCTATTGGAAGCTATCGGAAAAGGCAACATTCAAGAAATATCATTGGAAACATTACAAAGGATTCTTTTCTGATTGCCTGATAATCGACCCACTGCTCATGGACATTGAAATACAACCCAGCCGCATAGATGGCGTGATCCACGCAAGGCCCTCCAAAAGCTGCATGCAAAGGGCCTGTGCGGCCGCTTTGTTGCACGATGGCGCCACCATGCTGCATTACCCTGGAAACAGTGCAGATGAAACCGCCGCCATTGAAATCATCCGACAGCTCGGGGCTACGGTGGTGCAAGACCAGCCCCATCAAATGTACATCATTGGCAATCCATCGCTGCAAAGGGATAAAATACTTTCACACACTGTATCATGTGGCGAAAGCGGTTTGGCGTTGAGAATGTTTACACCCATCGCAGCTTTGTTTTCAACACCCATTACCCTCACCGGGGAAGGAAGTCTTGTCCACAGACCGATTGACGGAATGTTACAAGTGTTGCCCAGCTTGGGAGTATCCATCCATTCTGATGAAAACAAATTACCCATCGTTGTCAAAGGACCGTTGATTCCGAACAACCTGACCATCGATGGTTCAATGAGTTCACAATATGTAACCGGATTGCTCATCGCATTGGGAAAATCGGTGAGCCATACCACTACCCTTACGGTGAAGCAGCTACAAAGCAAACCCTACATTGATCTTACCATCGATGTGCTGTCTTCATTTGGCTATCAAATTCAAGCTGTTCAGGATCAGGCATTCATCATTGATCCAATCAAACCAATCACAGAAACAATTCATTACACGGTGGAAGGTGATTGGAGCAACGCTGCCTTTCTGCTGGTAGCAGGTGCCATTGGCGGAAGGGTTACCATACAAGGATTGTCGTTACAATCTTGCCAGGGAGACAAAGCCATCCTGGATGTATTGAAACAGTCGAGTGCAACCATCCACCTTGATCAAGATCAAATCACCGTATCCAAACCTGTACACTTGTTGAAACCTTTCGAATTTGATGCAACCGACTGTCCTGATTTATTCCCTCCCCTCTTTGCATTGGCGGCCTATTGTCAAGGAACCTCGGTGATCAAAGGGGTTGGTCGTTTGGTGCACAAGGAAAGCAATCGATCCGTTTCGCTGCAAGCCATGAGTCAAGCACTCGGTATTCGAATGGAAGTGGAAGAAAACCTGATGAAAATATATGGTGGAGAAGGGGTGCAGGGCGGAACCATCGATTCTTACCAAGATCACCGCATCGCCATGGCGGCTGCCATTCTGGCCTTGCAAGCAAAAAATCCGGTTCTGATTCTACATGCAGAAGCAGTAAGAAAGTCCTATCCCGATTTTTTTGAGGATATTCGCAGCATCATTTCTACACAATAAACAGAATGCAATGAATTCGTTTGGCAATCTTTTTAGGGTTCAGATTTTTGGAGAATCACATGGTCCGGTGGTGGGCGTTTGCATTGACGGCTGCCCGGCAGGCATACCTTTGCGGGCAGATGATTTCACCACTGATATTGAAAGAAGAAAACCCGGAGCCAAAGGAACCACCCCCAGAAAAGAAGAAGATGTTCCCATTTTTCAATCCGGGGTGTTCAATGATCATACCACAGGTGCCCCATTGACCATTGTGTTTGCCAACAACAATACCAAAAGTGCTGATTATGCCAAACACCGAGATCAACCCAGGCCAGGTCATGCCGATTTTGTGGCACATAAAAAGTTTGGCGGATTTGAAGATTACAGAGGAGGCGGACACTTTAGTGGCAGGCTAACACTATGTTTGGTGGCAGCAGGTGTGGTGGCAAAAAAGACAATCCTTCACCTGTTTCCCACATCACCCATTCAAATTTGCGCAAGCATTTCCACCATAGCAGGAGAAACTGACATGGAGAAAGGACTTCAAAAAGCAATCGATGCCAATGATTCGGTGGGTGGCACCATTACCTGCACCACCACCGGACTGCCGATTGGGTTGGGCGAACCATTTTTCAACTCTATAGAATCCTTGATCAGCCATGCAGTCTTTTCCATCCCAGCCATCAAAGGAATAGAATTTGGAGCAGGTTTCGGTGCGGCCTCCATGTTTGGCAGCGAACACAATGATGCATTGATGTTGGCCGATGGCACCACACAAACCAATCATAGCGGTGGCATTGTCGGTGGCTTGAGCAACGGAAACCCATTGGTTTTTACGGTAGCTGTCAAGCCCCCTTCTTCTACTCCTCAAATCCAAGAAACATTGAACCTAGCCAGTGGACAAGTAGAAAAACTAAGTGTGGAAGGAAGACACGATTTGTGCATCGCGCTTAGGGTTCCGGTTGTGATAGAATCAGTCACGGCCATGGTATTGGCAGATGCCTGGATGCATCCATCAGTGAGTCGCTCTTAAGCTTTATACAAAGAGGAATTAAAAATGCTTTCTGCGTTGCGGGTACTGACCCTGGCCACCTCCTCAATCGTACATTCTTGTATGGCTGCAATTTTTTGGGCAATGTCAATCAGATAAGCACTTTCGTTGCGTTTGCCTCGGTGGGGCACAGGAGATAAATAGGGCGCATCGGTTTCCAGAACGATGTGTTTCATTTCTATTTCTTTCAATAGTACATCCAATCCAGCATTCTTATAGGTGACCACGCCACCAATGCCTACATAAAATCCCAAATCAATAATTTGTTTGGCTTCCTGAATGGTTCCGCCAAAACAATGAAAGATGCCTCTGGCACCTCGACCGGCGTATTTGGCTACCACGTCTATGGTTTCCTGGGTAGCATTTCGGGTGTGTAGAATAATAGGCAACTGGTACTGCAAAGACCATTCAATCTGCTGTTCGAGGGCAATGAATTGTTCTTTCACATAAGTCTTGTCCCAATAAAAATCCAATCCTGCTTCTCCAATGCCAGCAAACTTTCTTTTCTCCAGCCAATCCCCGATTGTTGCAAGCTCCTCCTGGTAGTTGCTTTTAACTGAACAGGGATGCAATCCCATCATGGCAAAACAATGATTGGGGTATTTCCTTTCTAGCGCCAATAAGTCTTGATGGGTTTCGCTGTCAATAGCAGGCAAATAAAATGCTTGCACTTGTTGCTGAATCGCCCTGTCCATCACTGCATCAATATCAGTTGCAAACTCTTTCAGGTATAAATGACAATGGGTGTCTACAAACATTCGGGTGAATTAGTTTTCGGTTGGAATAAATATTTTATGACAACTGAATCCATGTTGCTGAAAATGGGCCAACGCCCTTGGCAGTACATAGGCCAATCTTTCAAAAGCTTTTTCACTATCATGAAACACAATGATGTCTCCAGCCTTATAGTGCAATAGAACATGGTCTAGACATTTTTCTTTTGACAGCTTTTGGTCAAAGTCCCCACTCAGCACCGACCACATGATGGTTTTCAGTTGAAAACGTTTCAATAATAAGTTTTTCAACTGGAATCGGGTGATTTTTCCGTAAGGAGGCCTGAACAAATTGCTGTCAATTCTTTTTTGTGCGAGACTGATATTGTCCAGATATTCCTTGGAAGGAGTTTTCCAGCCATTGAGGTGATTGAAGGTATGATTGCCAACCATGTGACCTTCCTCAATAATTCGTCGGTACACATCTGGATACAGGTCTACATTTTTTCCAATACAAAAAAAAGTGGCTTTGGCCTGGTATTTTTTCAATTGATCCAACACAAAAGGAGTGATGGTCGGATGCGGACCATCATCAAAGGTCAGGAACAGTTCTTTTTGAGCAGTGGGCATCTGCCAAATACAAGATTTGTAAAAATATCGGAGCCACTTGGGTGGCCTGATAAAATAAAACATACTGCAAGGTAAAGAATAATTAGGGCGCATGAAAAAAGGCTGCCTGAAAGGCAGCCTGAAGATATATGTTCCAACCGTTCTGGTTAGTAAGGAAGAATGACTGTTCTAACCAATCCGTTCACACCCGTCCAAACCAATTTAAAATAGTAAGAAGCTCCTGCACCTGGACAGCTGGTAGCATTGCCGGAAGCATCCAATCCAAAAGTAACCAGTACCTCTGCAAACAAACGTTTGTGGACAACCTGTCCGCTGACCAATCTAAAATCACAATCCTCGCGAATAATCATGGGCTGTGTAACAACCGTTACAAATGCATTTCCGAAACGATTGGTTCCCCATTCTGCGATACCGGTGGTGGTTCCATCTGTATGGGTACCGATAGTTGAAACCACAATACCATTATTATAGGTGAAAGTTCTTCTTTTGGCTACTTGCCAATTGCGCTGCGATCCATCATCGAAAGTAATCTGCATACCGGCACTGGCCACATCGTGAACAATGGTGCCCAGGGAAGCCAGGTCTCTCAAACGACCGCCGGTCACATTCGTAAGGGTTCGCACACCATTGATGGTAATGCTTTTATTATCACTCAGACGTGTAATCCGGAGGTTTTGAATATTCATCGTCAGCACCGCACCTGCATCCACCCAATGTTGGGTAAGGGGCATGGTCAATACCACCACACCAGTACGCGTTCTGGTACCAAGACAATTGGTGCCATTGAACGTAATGGTAATCCTTCTCAAAGAAAGGGTTGAATCCATTGAAACAGTTGCATCACAAATGAGGGAATTCAACCCGCTGACTTTTCCATTGAATGCGGCAAAGCCATCAATGACCACATTCACATCATTGTCAACTGCATCCGTTTCGTTTGAAAAACGGGATTGGTCTTCGGTGTGGGTGGTCAGTTGGGTGCCATTGTCAGACACATCATTTTTGGTACAGCTGGAAAAAGCAAACAGCGCTGAGAAGGCTGCTGCACATAAGAAGAGGCGTGTATTTTTCATATCAGTCAATTTTAAAATGTAAGGCTATAGACCCATGCATGCCTACAAAGTTTAACAGGAAACAGGCAATATTGGAAATTACCTTAAAACTTCCGCAATATTTACCTACTGACACTTATTAACTGATCCTTAACTTTGCACCATGAGTAAAAAAGTAAGGGTTCGATTTGCGCCCAGTCCCACAGGGGGGCTTCACCTTGGCGGGGTTCGGACCGTTTTGTATAACTATTTGTTTGCCAGAAAAATGGGTGGTAAAATGCTACTCAGAAT